>JAAWGR010000130.1 GCA_022795445.1 Oscillibacter sp.
GATGTGGTGTATAAGGGCTGTATACACCTGTGTGCTGACCGGCGAAAAATTACATTTCGTTTCGGCGAAAATCGACATTTTCACGTTGGCGTTGACAGTCGGACGGATGGGCGCGGACAGCGCTGCCACGGTGAACAGGCGGAGGTCGTTCCCCCAGGAAAAGCGCAGGATAGCCGGACGTTCCACCCGTGTGGTAAAATCCGCCGGATTTCCTTCCGCCAGTTCCAACATCACGTCCACCGCTTCCATGCGAAGGGCGTTGGGCTGTACGCCGGATATCCAGACAAACTCGCTGTCAACGCGAACATCGCCGGTCCCGGTCCGGAGTTGGCGCAGCATGGCGTCTAAGCGGGCACCGGAAATCTCCAGGTCCGGGCGGCGGAATTTCTCACGTATCAGTGTTTCAAGCTGCCTCCGGCGGACATAGCCCAGCTTCCGGAGGATCTCCAGGATGTATTTCTGCTGAATGGACAAAAGCATAAGCATCACCCCCTTCCAGGCGGGCCACCCAGGCTGTTCAGGTACGGGTCCACCAGTAAATCGCTCTCGCTCTCCGCGATGCAGTTGAAGACCGTGGCCATGGTGTAGACCGTGGAGTTCTTCACCTGCTGGCCTGTGTTGGAGCGGAGTTTGTCCTTTGCAGCGTCCAGGATCATCCAGTCCAGCAGACGCAGACGGGAGCGGACCCGGCTCTGGGGCAGGGTGGCATTGCCGATTCGGAAGCTGTCTGAATAAAAAAGCCGCTCAATGGCGTTCTCAAACACCCTGGCGACCTCTGGCTCAAAGATATCCAGTTCACAGGCGTCCAAAATCTCCTGGAGCTCTTGTTCATCGTCTGCCTGTCTGCCCATGTGCGTCACAGACGGACGAACATGAATATTACTCCCTTCTTTCTCTTTCTTTTCTTTATAACTTGGCCGCAAAATTGGCGGCTCTGGAACCGCAGATTCCGCGGCTCTGGAATCGCAGAATCGGCGGTTCTGGAATCGTCAGGCTGTTCCTTCGGGACAAAGGGGGCGCTGGTGTAATCTGGGTTGTCCTAGGGCTGGACGTGGGCCAGGTAAATCTGGTTGGCGTCGCCCCGGCCGCAGCGCTTCTCCCAGATCAGGTCCAGCTCCGCCAGGGCCTTGAACGCCGCCGTTACCCGCTTCTCACAGATATGTAGCTCCTTCGCCAGTTCCTTCCGGGGGAAGATAATGAAGACCTCGCCCTGGTCGTTGGCCCAGCCGTTCCTGCGGGAAAGTTGGAAACGGTTCAGGAGAAAGGTGTAGGCGACCTTGGCGTCCAGGCTCATATCCGCATAGCGCGGGTCCGAGAACAGCCAGCGGGGCATCTGCATATGGTAAATATTCTGTACGTCCGTCTGCCGCATCAGCGGGAAGTCCGGACGCTCTTTCATCTCCGCGGCCCTCATGGTCGCACCTCCATTCGTTTTTCTTGAATTAAGTGAGTATATATGATAAAATCAAAGTGATAAATCCAAATTTGGAGAAGGAAATCAGCATGAATATCTACGAAGTACAATCAAGAACACCTTTGCTGATACAAAACCTTTTAATGATCTGGGAACTGTCTGTTCGCGCCACGCATCTATTTCTTTCTGGCGCGGAAATTAAGAAAATCAGAGAATATGTTCCGAAAGCATTATGCGGTGTTACTCATTTGATAGTTGCTGAAAGAGAGAAGGGAATTCCCATAGCCTTTGTGAGAATAGAGCGTAGCCGATTGGAAATGCTCTTTCTCTCACCGTCAAAGCGAGGCATGGGACTTGGGAGACAGCTTCTTCAGATCGGTATTCAGGACTATGATGTTCTGGAACTGACAGTGAACGAGCAAAATCCACAGGCGGTTGGGTTCTATGAACACCTTGGATTTGAGATATATAAACGTACAGATTATGATGAACAAGGAAATCCATATCCGCCGCCATGATGAAGGGCATTGTCCCAGGCGGGATTGTCTGGCGGCTGATACTGTCCTTTCAACGCGGCTCTGGTGAGCTTCCTGCGGTAGTCCGGCACGGACATGATCTGGAGCTGGACCGCGCCGGTGTCGTCACAGGAGAGCAGATGGACCGGAAACTGCACACAGCAATAGGCCGCGCCATAGGAAATGAGCTTGGTATCCATCTTGGGTTCGGAGGCTTCCAGCTCCGCCAGAATATCGCCGCAGCTTTCCCCGGCAAAGAGAAACGCCCGCCGGATGTTCCGGAAACAGGCGGTCTGGTTGGTGAAAGCGTTCAGTTCGTCCGTCAGGGCCAGCTTGCCGATGCCGGGACAGACGTAGTGGATGGCGCAGAGCAGATTCCCCAGATGGGCGATAGCAGCAACCCGGACATTGCCCCATGGATTTGCGCCATGTCCCCGGGTAATGGTGGGCAGAAAGAGAGCTGGAGAATCGGACAGTCTTTCCGGCGAGGTAATAAAAACATCAACACCCCCACAGTAGGCGGTCACGGCCAGCATGGACTGCCGGAGCCGCCGCTGGATGGCAGCATTATGATAGGACTGTGTCAGTACCGGAGCATCGGAATGAAAAACAGTTTGCAAAAGCGAAAATCCCTTAGCCGTGAGAACTGCCGCCCCGCTTTTCTTGTGGTATTTCAAAAGGTCCAGGCTCATGAGATTTTGCAGCTCTGTTTCGGTTATGACATCAAGGAGGCGTTCCGGCATCACGTATTGTCCCCAGCAGACCAGCCTCAGCGCGTCAACATCTCGTACACTGAACAGCATAGCCCTTCATGTTCTGCCCGCCAGGTAGGAGGTCTTCTGAAACTCACCGTTTTTGAAGATATCCCAGGCTTCTACACAACAATTCTTCCCGCCCAGAAGGGCCGCCGCTCTCTCCGGGGCCCAGGTGCTTTCGGCATAGTAAACAGCGTTTTCGGGAACAGAAGTCTGAATCTGAATGCGGTTGTCTCCCAGATAGTCCCGGAGGGAACGGGCCATCCGCTCCGTTTCGCTGAAGTTCTGGATAAACAGGTAATCGCCGGACATATCCGTAAAACAGATTATCTCAGGCTCTTTCACTTCGGACTCAGTCGGAATCCCGTGGGAGCTTGTAAACAGCACGGTCCCGCAAAGCAGGATAACCAGGCTTGCGATTATCAGACGTTTCATAAGACACCTCTTTTTTCATATATACGGCGTTTTTTAAGGTGGCTCCTTGTGGCGCCGAAACCGTCCTTTCACCGTTCCGGCAAAAGGCCAGTTTCGGCGCTCTCCGCAGCCGCTATGCGGGGCTGGTCTGCCCACCCCCGCATAGATGACCGGTTTCCCGGTGCAAAGAAGCCGGAGCGTGAATGTGGAATCCATTCTGCCGCAAGGCTTTGATGGAAGGCAGGGATAGGCAGATTCTTTGTTTGGCGAACCAGACGAAAAATGCCTCCAATTCAGCAGGAATCTGCCTACTCCCAGCCGCCGTCGTAGAAGTCCGGAACGGCATAATCTCTGGAGCGGGTGGCGAAGAAATCCGCTGCGTCCGTGATGTCCAGCAGCGTGATGTGGCAGACGTTCAGCTCGCTTTTCTCAGACAGCAGCGCCAAGGCCAGGGTGAACTGATCGTCGTCCGGGACCAGCCTGCCTTTGATGGCGTTGGACACGGCCTTGAAGCCTTTATTGTCCTGGTCGAAGATATGCCGCCCGTCCACGCCGCAATGCTCCTCAATGACCAGCAGGGCCCTTTGGAAAAACGGCGGTTCCCGTCCGCTGGCCTCGTAGTCGTCCAGCAGACGGCGGATGGTGTCGCTGAGCCACTCCGAGGGCTGATAGCGGCAGTGGGGCAGCAGGGTGTTCAGTTGGATATGGAGCCAGCCGCAGCCGAACCGCTCTACAAACCCGGTGGTTTCCATCCGGGGCAGGACCGGCCGTTTGCTGTAGCCGCCCACGCCGGGGGTGTGCTTCTCACACAGCCACCGCAGCTCCAGGGCGGACCGCTCAAAGGTCCCGGAGGCTTCCTCCAGGGCCTTTTGCAGCTTCTCCGGGGACGCGCCGTCAGCCAGGACGGAGAGACTGCCGGTGGCGCTGAACGCCTCTCCCGCCAGCTCCTGCATTCGGGCAATATCCTGTTTCAACGTGCTCATTCCTCTGCCTCCTTTCTTCTGGCCCGCAGGTCCGTGGGCGATGTGGTGATGGCGTCATACTCCTTCGCCGTGGCGTAGAACTGGATGGGAACGTGGTTGTAACCAATGCAGAGAAGCCCCTCGCCCCGGCGGAAGCGGGTGATCTGCCGGACTTCATCCTCCGAGAGATTCAGCACGCCCTGGATCAGCCGGGCCTCCTGTTCCTCCATCTGCATCACCAGCTTGATCCGGCTGGAATCCAGAATGCCCTTGCCATACTTGCCTCCATCCAGGCCGAACAGGTCCTGCATCCCCTGGGTGGAGGTGACGGCGATCCCGCTCAGGCCCGGATGGTTTTCACCATCTCCTGTACGAAGCCCGCCGCCAGCGGGTTGGAGTTCGCCCCCACCAGGCTCCACAGCTCATCCGCAATCAGGGCGGAGAGGCCCTCACGGGAGTCCATGATGAGGTCGTTGGCGATGTCCGTAGCCCAGAAGATG
>JAAWGR010000024.1 GCA_022795445.1 Oscillibacter sp.
ACTACCTGATTTCGAGTCAGGCTCGTTATGACCACTTCGATACGTCTCCATAGTATAATTATTCAGTTTTAGGCACAGGTAACATGATTTCGAGTCAGGGCCGTTATGACCACTTCGATACCGCTGCGTATTCCAATTTGCCGCTCCTGGTGGAACGGCTTCAGCTTCTCTATTATGCCACATCTTCCCACTATTTGCAAGAGGGAAACTGCACACAGACCAAAAAACCAGTCTGCGGTTTTCTGACGCGCCGCACAAAGCGGGACGGCGTATCCGCCCCGCTTTCCCGGCATAAAAGCCAAAAAAACCTTTATTCTTCGGGCTCTTCTTCCTCGTCGTCTGGACCTGCAAAGTCAAATTCCAACTTCTCGCCGCAGTTTGGACAAATCACTTCACCATCTTCCAACACGGTATCATCAAAATAGATGGTCTCCTCACAGCTGGGGCAAGTGGTGGCATAGCAGCTCTCATCGTCGATGCCGTCCTCATACAGGTCGTCATCCTCATCATCCTCGTCGTAGAGCAGTTCCTCCACATCCTCAAGGTCGTCGCTCACGGCGTCCAGACCATCGCCCAATTCTTCCTGGGCTTCCTTCAATTCTTCCAACTCCAGGGCAATGTCTTCCAGGACGTCGATGACGGCAGACAGCAGTTTGCCTTCCTTCTTTGCGGTATCGAGCTCCATACCCTCGGCCAAGCCTTTCAGATAGGCGACCTTTTCGGTGATTTCCATAGCAATGGCTCCTTTCGTTCTGAAAAAGAATGTCCGTTTATGGGGCAGGTTATTCTTTGCAGCGGCCCAGGTATTCGCCGGTACGGGTATCGACCTGGATTTTTTCGCCCTCATTGATGAACAGGGGCACCTGGATAACTGCACCGGTTTCAAGGGTAGCCTTTTTAGTGACGTTCGTCGCGGTGTCGCCCTTGACGCCGGGTTCGGTTTCGGTGACTTCCAGATCCATGAAGTTGGGAACTTCCACAGTAAAAACGCTGCCCTTATAGCTCACCAGCTTGCAAACGGTATTTTCTTTCATGAACTTGAACGCTTCGCCCAGGACATCCCGGTTCAGGGGGGACATATCAAAGGTTTCGGGGTCCATGAAGTAATACAGGTCGCCGTCGTTATAGCTATACTCGGCGTCGCGGCGTTCTACGCTGGCCTGTTCAAACTTAGCCGTCGGGTTAAAGGATTCTTCGCGGATAGCTCCGGTGATGACGTTTTTATACTTGGTACGCACGAAAGCGGCACCCTTGCCGGGCTTGACGTGCTGGAAGTCCACCACGAGCATCGGTTTGCCGTCCATCTCAAAGATCATACCCTTCCGGAAATCACCGGCAGAAATCGTAGGCATAGTATCTCCTCCTCAAAAGCATTTCCGAGAAAACGGCCTGCGGGGAGGACATTTTCTCTCTTACACGGTACACAGCCGATGTTATTCTATCCCAACTCGTCTGTGATTGCAAGCATTTTTCCACCAGTTGTCCGAAAAAAATGAAATTTTTTCAATTTTGCGCGGAAAGGGGCCATACCATTTTTATTGGACATTGGAGTTTTCTTCCTCTTCCAGGCTCTCCAATGCAGCGCGCACTGCCGCGACTACGAATGCAGAAAAGGTACAATCCTTTCCGCGGATCGCGTCTTCTACTTGTTCAATTAAATCATTTGGAAAACGGATACCTTTACTCGTTGTGGGTGGAATTTTTGGAATTTTGAATGACATTCGCTCTCACCTCGCAGCACTTTTGCAATTCATTTGTATTACGAATTATATTACAAAAGCATTTCATTCTATGTATTCCATTTGTTTAACTAATGTTATGCAATAGCGATTGAGGTGATCAAAATAATGGACAGTATGCCAAAATATTACTCTTTGATTCAAAACGTGGTCACGAAGGCCATCCAGGAACTGGAACAACAGAACTACGGCGCAGCGAAAGAACGGTTGATCAAAGGCCAGCAGGATGCGGAAGATGCGTATTGCGGCGAGGAAATGAAAGAAGCATAATACAGAAGCGGGACATCTGGAAAGGATGCTCCGCTTCTGCTTTTCTGCCAGACATAATTGCGGGATACCGTCCGGCGTGTTATAATATAGAATGTAAAAATAGCGCGGTTTTTCTGCGTAATTGGGAGGTTTTTGCATGAAAAAGGCATGGTGGAAGGAAGCGGTCGTATACCAGGTGTACCCCCGCAGCTTCCAGGATTCCAATGGCGACGGTATCGGCGACCTGCCCGGCGTCACGGCGCGGCTGCCGTATCTGCGGGACCTGGGGGTGGACGTGATCTGGCTGTCTCCATTTTACCAGTCCCCAGGCAAGGACAACGGTTATGATATCAGCAATTACCAGGCAATTCAGCCGGAATTTGGCACAATGGAGGATTTCGATACGCTGCTGTCCCAGGCCCACAGCATGGGGCTGAAAGTTGTGATCGATCTAGTGGTAAACCATACTTCCGACGAACATCCCTGGTTCCAGGAGAGCCGGAAAAGCCGGGATAACCCTTACCGCGATTATTACATCTGGCGGGACGGCGTGGACGGCGGTCCGCCCAACAACTGGGGGGCCTCCTTCTCTGGCAGCGCGTGGGAACTGGACGAAACCACGGGGCAGTATTATTTGCACACGTTTGGGACATTCCAGCCGGATTTGAACTGGGAGAATCCAGCCGTCCGGCAGGAAGTTTACCAGATGATGCGCTGGTGGTGCGGCCGGGGGGTAGACGGATTTCGCATGGACGTGATCAGCATGATCAGCAAGACGCCGCAGATGCCCGACGGCGAGTGCGGGCCGGGGAGCCTTTACAGCAGCTTTGGCCCTTACGTCGTCAACGGCCCACATGTGCATACGTTTTTACAGGAAATGAACCGGGAAGTCCTCAGCAAGTATGATCTTCTGACGGTAGGGGAGTGTCCTGGTCTGACGGTAGAACAGGCCTGCCGGTATGCCAACGAGGATGGAACGGAGTTGACGATGGCGTTCCAGTTTGAGCACATGGACCTGGACGGCGGCGAGAGTTTCAAATGGAATCTGCGGAAGATGGATCTGTTGGAGCTGAAAGCGAACCTGAGCAAGTGGCAGTATGGCTTAAACGGCAAGGCGTGGAACAGCCTGTACTGGTGCAACCACGACCAACCCCGCATTGTTTCCCGGCTGGGGGATGACAGCAGTCCTGTCCTGCGGGAGCGCAGCGCCAAGGCCTTGGCGCTCTGCCTGCACATGATGCAGGGAACGCCTTATATTTTTGAGGGCGAAGAGCTGGGGATGACGAACGGCGATTTTAAAACCCTGGCGGATTTCCGAGATGTGGAAAGCCTCAACGCATACCAGGAACTGACCCGGAGCGGCGTCATGGAGCCGGAGGCGATGCTGCGCTGCCTATGTTACAAGAGCCGCGACAACGCCCGCACTCCCATGCAGTGGAACACCGAACCGGAAGCCGGTTTTACCACCGGTACGCCGTGGATTCGGACAAACGCCAACTATACGGAGATCAATGCCGCCGAACAGGTAACGCGGCAAGATTCTGTATACAATTTCTACCGCCAGTTGATTGCCCTGCGCCATACCCATCCGGTCATTGTCTATGGCAGCTATCAGCTCCTGTGGCCAGAGGACCGCCAGTTGTTTGCGTACCTGCGCCAATGGGAGGGCTGTACGCTGCTGGCCGTCTGCAACCTAAGCGGGGATGAGGACCGTGCAGAATTGCCGCAAGGCTTTGCGGGCAAGGCGCCGCTGATCGCCAACCTGCCGGATACTGTGCTAGAGGGCACGATGGTCCTGCGTCCTTGGGAGGCATTTGCCGTTCTTGTATAAAGTAGTTGTGAAACCGCAAAAACGCCCTATGCCAGATAGCATAGGGCGTTTTTGCAGTGAGTCAGCCGCCTTGCGCACAAGTCTGTTTTTGCACCGCTTTACATTTATGCGCCATTTTTACATTCATAATCAGCATCTGGAGGCGGTTTTCGATATTCGCGAAACTGACATCCGGGTCATAATCCAGCGGCAAAATCTGCGCGTCCGGATACAGTTCTTTCAAACGCTTGACCACGCCGCGCCCTACCACATGATTCGGTAAGCAGCCGAAGGGCTGGAGGATGACGAAGGC
This sequence comes from Oscillibacter sp., assembly GCA_022795445.1. Classification (GTDB taxonomy): domain Bacteria; phylum Bacillota; class Clostridia; order Oscillospirales; family Oscillospiraceae; genus Oscillibacter. The sequence goes on from JAAWGR010000024.1 coordinate 4,112, forward strand.
ACGGCAGCCCTGCTTAGCATAGTGCAGGATTTCGCCGGGGATCAGGACGCCCTCACCCGCGTCGAAGGTGTGGTGGATAATGGGATCGCTGTCCTTGACCAATTCCGGCAGGGGACAGGAGGGAACATAAAGGGGATGCCGCTTGGCGATGGAGTCCGTGAACCGGTGGGCCAGGGCAAAAACCTCGTCGACTGTGCGGTACCACGCTTTTTTCACCAGAGGCTTTTTCTGATGGTATTCCTGAATCCGGGCATCTATAGTAAAGTAGGTTTTCTGGATGACGTCGCTCATGTGCGCCTCAATGATCTCGAAGCCATTGCGTTCCAAATAGTCCTCAATGTCATGGTTTGCGCCGGGGTGGAAGTTCAGAAGGTACTCCCCAACGATCAGAACCTGAGGCCGGGGCTTGCTGCGGTCATAGGCAACGCCGCGCATTTCCTCGATGGCTCGCTTGAACCCCCGCTTTGCGCCGGGAAGACCGTGGTTTTGCAGCCCGTCGACCAGCGCGTCCATCCCGCGCTCAAACGCACGGTTTGCGCTTCCACGCGCCAGCTCATAGGGGCGGATTTTCCGCAGAAGCTCCTCCAATGCGTCGATCATTGGGAGCGCAAAGGCAACCCGGATAGATGAGAGGAGGTTCATCCGGAAACCTGGATGGAGGTTGTGCGCGTCCACATCGTCGTTCGTCAAGATAGGAACATCCGGATACCCCGCGTCATCCAGCGCCTTGCGCAGGAGCGCGCTGTAGTGGGTCAGGCGGCAGTTGCCAAGATACTTGCCCATACCGACCGCAACCTCCTTGCCGTCATACTTTCCGCTCCGCAGGGCGGCCAGGGCCTCGCCGATCACAATTTGCGCCGGAAAGCAGATATCATTATGAACATATTGCTTACCCAGGCGGATGGCTTCTTCCCGACCGATATCCAGCGATTCTGTCCGGAGGTTCTGGGTGGCGAATGCTGCGGACATGATCCGGCTGAACGCGTGAGAGGTGTTCGGAACGAGCACAATTTTTTCCTTCCGGGATTCTTTTGTAAATTTCACAGGATAGGGGTCTTTCGCAGTCTGCACTGTCAGCGAGGGATGCTCCCGGCGGCGCATGTTCACGGTTTCGATGAAAGACCGTACCCGGATGCGCAGCGGTCCTTGGATGTCGCTCTCATCCAGCTTCAGGACGAGGGGTGTTTTCCCTGAGATTTCTTTCATCAGGCGGATAATCTCATCGGAAAGGCAGGCGTCATGGCCGCAGCCGAAGCTGACTAGCTGGACATATTCCAGATGGCTGCTCTGCGCTGCTAGGATGGCTGTTGAGAGCATCCGGGCATGGTAGTTATTTACAATATCCAGCCGGCTTCCGCTCAGGTCGACCTGCTCCATTCCAGGAAGGGAATCCGCCGTGAGGACCGGGATACCAAGGCTGGCAAACATATTGGGCAGATCATGGTTTACCAGCGCGTCATTCTGGTATGGGCGGGAGGCCAGCACGATGGCATAAGCGTTCGTTCGCTCGACTTCTTCCAGCACAGACTGCCCTGCTTGCTGCAGCTCGCTACGGAACTCTGCCATCGCTTGGTCGCCGGCTTGGATGGCAGCATGGACCTGATCCGCCGGAATTTGGAACGCGTCACGGACATAATTCGTCAGCTGCCGGTCACGGTCAGCGGTTTCATCCCAATGGAACAGCGGTGCATCAAAGGGAATATTCCAGCTGCGCTTGGGGTCATCGGAGTTTCGGATCACTATGGGATAGCCCTGCACAATTGCGCACATGGACTGGCTGTTCGGCTCAGTATTCTCCGAAGGATTCATGGTAATGGACGGCATAAAAATGCGGTCGACCTTATGCTCCGCCAGATTACGGATGTGCCCATGCACCAGTTTTGCTGGAAAGCAGACCGTATCCGATGCGACGGCGGACAAGCCGCTCTCGTACAGCTTCCGGCTGCTGAAATCCGAGATTTGGACAGTGAAGCCGAGGGAACGCCAAAACGTGCTCCAAAAGGGCATGGTATCCCAATAAAACAGCACACGCGGGAGGCCGATGACCATATCCCGGTCCGGGGCTTCAGCGCAGAGATACTCACGGAACAAGAGCTCCTGCCTTGTTTGGAACAGGTTTGCAGTCTTTTTTTTCGCCTGTTCCCTTGACCGCAGCTGCGTCCGGACAGCTTCGTCCTTTGGGTCGCCCAGGATTTCTCCCCGCTCACAGCGATTATTGGTTACCCAGGAATTGCCGTTGGAAAAGGTGACAATCGTACGCCGGCAGTGGTTTGTACAGAAGGGGCAGGGGGAATTCGCCGTCTGTGTATATGTAAAATCTTCCAGCGCATCCAGTCCAATGAACGTTGGCGTACCAGCCTGCTCCTTTGCGGTCAGCGCGGCGCCGATAGCACCCATCAGCCCAGGATAGGGCGCCCGGATGACCTCTCGGCCAATGTATTGCTCGAATGCCCGCAAAACCGCATCGTTCCGGAATGTACCACCCTGCACAACGATTTTATTGCCTAGGGAGTCTAGGTTAGAGATACGGATGACCTTTGTAAACACGTTTTCCACGATAGAACGGCAAAGACCGGCCATGATGTCCGACGATTGTTTTCCGCTGCGCTGTTCTGTGACGATGCTGCTGTTCATAAACACAGTGCACCGGCTGCCCAAGGCGGCGGGACGCTGGGAGGAAAAGGCTGCGCTGGCGATTTGCTTTGCTGGGATGTGAAGAGATGAGGCAAAATTTTCTAAGAAGGAGCCGCATCCAGAGGAACACGCTTCGTTGACAACGATGTTCGTGATGATGCCATTATCCAACCAAATGGCTTTCATATCCTGCCCGCCGATGTCCAAAAGAAATGTCGCATCGCCCACATACTTTCCAGCGGCCCGTGCATGGGCAACCGTCTCCACCACATGGCACTCTGCGTTGAACGCCTTGGCGAACAACAGCTCGCCGTACCCGGTGGTCCCCACTCCCAGAATCTCAAGCGATGCGTCCGCCCGCCGAAAACGGTCCCGCAGCTTGAGCAGCGCGGCTTTCGCTACCGCCAGCGGCTCCCCTTCATTAGGAGCGTAGAACGAATCGAGGAGGTTTTCATCTTCATCCATCAACACAAGCTTTGTCGTCGTGCTGCCGGAGTCAATTCCAAGATATGCCCGAATGTGCTGCCCTGGCCGAAGCCGGGCAGGTTCCTCAACCGGCAGTGCGTGCCGTTTGGCAAAGGCCTGATAGTCCGTCTCCGATTCAAAAAGAGGCGGCGCATCGTTCTGCGCATCATCCGGCCCGGCAGCATGGAGGGTTTGCACCTTTCCCAAAAGTTCCCACAGCGGAACGGCGGCAGATTCGCCTGCAAACATACGCTCTAAGGATAACGCCGCGCCATAAGCAATCATGGTTTCCGGATGTTGGGGGATGATTGTTTCCTCCGGCAGGAGATTCATCCGCTGGGCAAAGACCCGCACCAGCGTTGGATGGAACGTCAGGGGACCGCCCTCAAAGGCAACCGGTTTCTCGATTTCCAGGCCCTGGGCCAATCCGCCGATGGTCTGTTTTGCGATGGCGTGGAAAGCCGACAGCGCCAGATCCTGCTTGGAAATTCCTTGGTTCAGCAGAGGCTGGATATCGGTTTTGGCATATACGCCGCACCTGCCGGAAATATCGTAAACGCAGCTGCCCTGGCTGGCCAATGCATCAAACTCTTCGACAGGGACTTTCAAAATGGCGGCGATTTCATCAATGAATGCGCCGGTACCGCCTGCACAGCTTCCATTCATCCGCATATCCGCTACGTTCAGCGCCCCGGACTGGGGGTCTTTGCGGAAGAAAATGATTTTTGCGTCCTGACCGCCCAGTTCGACCGCTGTCCGGACATGGCTGTAACGCTCCCGCAAGGCGATGGCGTTTGCAACCACCTCTTGGATATAAGGGACGCGGAGCTGCTGTGCGGCAGGCTTTGCGCCTGAGCCTGTAAAGGCAACCCGGATTTCGGCACCGGGAAATTGCTGGTTCAGCAGGGAGAGTGCGTGATCAATGCTCTGGATCTGAGCAGCGCAGTGCCGTTCGTAGTTCGAGAAAACGATCTTGCTGGACGCGCCTTCCAATGCAATGATTTTGGTGGTCGTAGAGCCGATGTCTACGCCCACCAAGAGCGGTTCTTTCTTGTGTACAATGGCATTCTTCATGTTGACGACCTTCATTCCCATATCCGCTGAAATTTTTCCATTCTATATTTTTATTCGTTGTCCTAATACGTTACAACTTTTTTGCCCATTTTTCAAGTAGACAATTTTTTGCAGACGGCTGGTGACGGTGCGCCAAAAGGGTTTGTGCAGAACGTTGGCAGGGAATCCTAAACGAAATCTAAACATATAGAGCGAAAAACGCCAACGGAAAGGCAGGGTGTCCATACGGCAGGAACGAATCGGATGTTTTAGTAAGAATACCTTGTTTGATAATAGATAAGGCAAAACGTGGATACTAAGAACATCGTTCCCTCTGCAATCGGCACAGCCAACCATATGCCGGTTATTCCCCAAATTCGCGGCAGCAGAAGGATGCCGCAAGCCAACAGCCCAAACGTCCGCACAAATGAGAGAGCCGCAGAAACTTTCCCGTTTGATAAGGCTGTAAACATTGCAGATGTATAGTTATTCAATCCACAGAACAGAAAATTGTATGAAAAAATAGGAAAACCATTTGCCGCAATGCAATAGACTTCAGATGTGTCCTCTGCGAATAGCCACACAATATAGGGCCCGAAAAACTTTGAAATCGCAAAAACCAGTACAGACGCAGCCGCAATAAACCGTATACTGATATGGAATACTTTCTTCTGCTGAATGTTGTTCCCATTCCCATAGTAAAACCCAATCACAGGAGCAACCCCCATAGAGTAACCAATGTACAGCGTGTTCAGCAAAAATTGGGAGTAAATCATAATGGTGATAGCGGCAACGCCGTTCTCACCCAATAAGTTCATCATCGCGCTGTTGAATAGGAAAGTTGTTACAGCTGTTGCCAGTTGACCTGCCATTTCCGACGAGCCATTGAAACAACTTTCTCTGATAACGGCCCACTTCAACGTTGTTCCTGTAAAAGAAAGCGTTCCTTTATTTCGTGTAAAATAGACAAGTCCGGCAGCTGCGGGAATCAGGTAACCGAAGCCTGTTCCCAGAGCCGCGCCCTGAATGCCCAAGCTGCATAGCACAATAAAAATATAGTCTAAGGCGATGTTTGCAGCGCCAGCCAGGACAGACAAACCAAATCCAAGGCCTGGTTTCCCAGCCGTCACAAACAGGTTGGAAAACAGTGTTTGCAGTACATTTGCCGGAATGAACAGCAGCAGCACCAGCAGATAGTCTTTGCAGTAAGGAAAGAGCAGATCACTTGCACCAAGGGTATAGATAAGGCTGTCAATCCAAATAGTCCCGCCCAAGAAGATCACAAAACCAATTACCGCCCCGGTTATAACGAGCAGTGTGAAGTCTTCTTTTGCTTCCTGGATTTTACCCGCGCCCATTTTTCGGGATATGATCGCATTTCCGCCTGCTGCGATCATTGTCCCCAGGCCCACTGTGATATTGATAACAGGACATACAATATTGATAGAGGAAAGAGCCTCTGTATTGACAAACTGCGCCACAAAAATTGTGTCTACAATGGTGTATAACCCCATGAATATCATCATCACGATGGTAGGGAAAGCAAAACGCAGAAGCGAACCTGCACTCCAATTCTGGTTTAAGATAGGATTATTCATTGTCGCTCTTCTCCTGCTTTGGTGGTAAGACCAGCCGTTGAGTGGGATAGCCGAACTCGGTGAGAAGCTCTGATTCGGCAAATCCAAGCCGCTTGTATTCCGCACGTTGTCCCATATCGGCCTTGTCCCCCTCACGGAAGGTTGTAATACTGATTTCTCGTCCTGCAAACAGATTGCAAATCATAAAGTCCAGGAATGCCTTCGCTGCTCCGCAGCGGCGATATTGAGGATGCACAGCTAAAAAATCAATACTCCCGGCCAGACCAGAGAATGCAGCAGCTCCAATGATAGTAGAACCATCCCGCATGATAAGCATCTGTTTTTGGCTGATATATTGCGTCACCTGTTCCATATGGGATGTTTCTGCCAGACAGGGAAAACCATCAATTACAAGAGCAATAAAGTTCATCCAATTGGGAAGATCATCAAGCGTGGCATAGGAAATTCTTTGTATGACAGCATGGGACGTGGATGGATCCGTTTTCAAGGTAAACTCCAGTTGTAAAGGATAAAAAATTCCCTTCTGCCGGTATTCCATGGGTGTTTGTTTATACATAGATTTGAAGATCGTCGTAAAAGCTTGTTGACTTTCATAACCTGCAATTAGGGCGATTTCTATAATTGGTTTTTCAGAAAACACCAACAGCTTTGCTGCCTTAGTAAGCTGCCTGCGCTGGATGTAGTTGTGGAGTGTCAGCCCAACGGTATTTGTGAACATACGGTGCAGGTGATATTTCGAATATCCGATGGCATTTGCGACCGTATCTAAATCCAGCTTCTCGTTCAGATGTGTCTCAATGTAGGAAATTGTTGCCGATATATTTTCAATCTTATAGTTCCCCATCTTCTCCCTCCTTTCGCCCTGATTGTATCAGATCAAGAACATCTATTTTTCATTATTCTTGCGGCAACGAGAGCGTACCAGATTTCTATAAAGAAATGTCCAGGCGGCCTGCTGGACCAGGTTTATGAATGGCTGCGAAAAAGAAGGATGCTTTCTCTTGCATTGGGGTATGGCATAAGATATAATTGAATAGTTGACTACAAGGGATGGAGATAAAGAAAATGGAATTTGATGTCAATAAGTTCGTATGGACGCGGGAGCCGGAGAACTATTCCATCACAGACGGAAGTGTTCAAATTACAACCAAACCGGGAACGGATCTGTGGCAAAGGACCTATTACCATTTCCGGAACGACAACGCGCCTGTTTTCCAGATGGAAACGGAAGAAAAATTCTTCTCTTTCGTGGTGAAAACAGACTTCTCCAGTGCGCACCACCGTTTTGACCAGTGCGGTATTGTTATGTATCTTGACAGTGAAAACTGGCTAAAAAGCTCTGTTGAGTATGAAAATGAGGAGTTTCAGCATCTTGGCAGCGTGGTAACAAATCATGGCTATTCGGACTGGGCCACGACTGCTATCAATGCGGACATCAGAACAATGTGGTACCGTTTCAGCCGCAGGGAGGACGATTACTGCATGGAGTGTTCTCAGGACGGCGTTCATTATACCCAGATGCGGATATGTCATATGTGGAAGGGCGCAGGCAAAATCAGATTCGGAATCTATGCTTGCAGCCCGGAAAATTCCTCTTTTAGGGCAATTTTCTCTGAAATGAAAATCACCGAGTGTATGTGGCTGGCACACGATGGACAGGCGCCGGATGAGACATAGAGGTTATAAGTACGGGCGGACTCGAAAGAGTCCGCCCATTTCGTGTTTTGAAGGTTATCACGGCCACCACACAAAAATACCCGTCTCAGAAAGATCGCTTGGATGTTGGAATCCACGGTTCTCTCAACATCCACCCTTTCAGGAGTCTGTACCCATACATACGCTTTTGATAGCTCTGCCATTATATCAAAAGTTCGGCTTCCTTTCTCTCGCTGCACGCCTTTTTGATCGCCAAAGAAGCAACCGATACCAATGCACGGTTTATCTTTCGAGCACCTTGGGGGCAGCGGACAACACACCGCATACAAGAGATACACTTCTTGGAGTTTGCCGCTTTCAAATTCTCCTTAGAGATTGCCCTTGCCGGACAGTTTTCCGCACAAAGGCCGCAGCTGTTGCAGCTTGCGCCCGCCTTTGGAACCAAACCCACATCCCCTGTCTTTTTATATGGCCGGTTGCCTGGGATTTGCAGTTTGCCATTCAGGGTTCCTGTTTTGAATTTTTCAAGAATTACTTTCGCAAAGGATTTGAGCTGACGTTCATCTTCTTGGTCCGGTCTGCCAGACGCATACTGGTGTATGATAGAATGCTCCGCAACCGCGGACATGACGGCAGCTACGGCAAATCCGCAGTTTTTTGCAATATCTTCCATCTCAACCAGAGTATCCTCATAGGCCCGGTTGCCATATACGCATAACAATACGCACTTTGCGGAATTTCCTTGGATTTGTGCCAGCCTTTCGGCGGCGAGGCTAGGAACACGTCCTCCATAGGAAGGCAGTGCAATCAAAACAAGGTCATCTGCTTCCACCTTGCATTTTGAGAAGTCAGCAGCAGGATTTGTTAGGTCAATGGTTTCCACCGATGTACTCCATTCTGCTGTAACCATCTCCGCCGCTTTTTCTGTTCCGCCTGTTGGGCTAAAAATCAGCTGTACATACTTCATAGCATATGCCCCCGTTGTGTAATATTTAGATTTACAGCAAGGATAGTATAATCCTCGACTGATGTAATGTCAATATTTACACCACGTTTTTTTTATGATAAGATAATCATAATACGACGGAATTAAAGCGGGGAGGACACACATATGCATATAAGCACCAAATGTTCAGTTGCCATTCACTGTCTTGTATTTATTTATGAGTATGGAGAAAGCAAGAAAGTTACAAGCGAATTGCTTTCACTCTCCACCGGGGTGAATCCTGTCACCATACGGAACATCGTGAGCGCATTAAAAAAGGATGGCATTCTCTCTGTTAAATTCGGTACTGGCGGCGCAACGCTTAACTGCCCTCTGGATGAAATTACGTTGTACCGTATCTGCAAAGCGATTGAGCCGGATTTTCTCAGCAAATTGATTGGTATTCATGCAGCGCCTTCCCGTCTGTGTCCAGTAGGGCGCAGCATTCATAATATTTTGGACACCTCCTATCAGAATGTACGGGCAGACTTGCAAGAAAGCCTGCAAAGCATCAATATGGAAGAAATTATGAACAAATATCACAATTTATCGTGAAGCGCAAACCGGTTCAATGAATACGCCGTCATCATTGGGATGTTTCCCTTTGGCATTTGGCAAAGAGTGCTTTAGGAATCACGATATTTTGTTTAGGGAGCCGGTCCCAGGAGAAGACAGACAAAAGCTGTTCCAAAGTACAGGGACTCCAGTCGGACTGCAAATTTGCAAGGAAAGCGAGGCGGCCAAGGACCTCTTTTGGGGTGTAGTGTTTGCGGATCTCGCAGATGCTGAGGGAGACGCTGCGTTTTGCCATACGCTGGCCAGACTCATCCAGGAGCATAGGAATGTGGATGTAATCTGGTTCCTGATAGCCAAATAGATGCTGGATGTAAATTTGCCAAGGGGTAGATGCAAGCAGGTCGTTAGAGCGGACCACCTCACTTATGTGCATCAGAACATCGTCCAGCGCTGTGGTGAACTGATAACAGTAAATGCCGTCTGTGCGCCGGATGGGAAAGTCACCGCATTCGGCCTGGACATCCCAGCTGAGGCGGCCGAAAAGCCGGTCGTGTATGGTAATCGTCTCCGGTTCCAAATGCAGCCGCCAGGCAGGTTTTTGGGTTTTCATCCGCTGCACAGCTTTTTCGGAAGACAGGTTCCAGCAGGTGCCTGGGTAAACCGGAGTACAGTCTTCCGCATGCGGCGCAGCCGCCAGAAGGATATCCTTGCGGCTGCAAAAGCAGGGATAAACCGTTCCTTTTTCCCGCAAACTGGCAAAAAAGCGGTCATAGATTTCTGTGCGGCAGGACTGATAATACAGGCCGCCGTCCTGCTGCGGTCCAGGACCTTCATCCCATTCCAAGCCAAGCCATTCCAAGTCGGACAGCGTTTGCAGCACGGCGGATTTGCGCATCCGGGGCAAATCCGCGTCCTCCATCCGCAGGACGATCCTGCCGCCCTGCTGTTTGGCGGAAAGCCATGCCAGAAGATAGCAGAAGCTGTTTCCGACATGCATATTACCGCTGGGCGTTGGTGCGAAGCGGCCTTTGACTTCACTCATAGCGCTCTCCTTTGCATCAGCCCTGCCGCAGATATTTCCAAATTGGTTCGCTGCGTACGGTGGGTAGTTTTTTTAGCTAGGCGTACTCAGCGGAGGGCGTCGCGAAAAGCCATGATCCTGCGAAGGGTGGCTTCTTTGCCAATCACATGGATAATACCATGCAGGTCCGGCGTATTGGTCGCTCCGGTCAGGGAATAACGGATGAAAGAGGACAGATCCGCAATGGAACCATTATAATCCTCTGGGTGTTTCTTATAAGCGCCCATCTTAACACAATAATTATGTTTGGAGGCAATCTCTTTCACTTTGTTGAACCACTCGGCGGCATCATCGTCGTAGTCAAAGATTTCCAGGTAGTCGGTCAGGATAGCGGGAATCCGCTCCTTGTGGGGCAGGAAGGCCTCCGGAAGCGTCTTGACATTCACAGAAAAACTGGGATCGTACAGATAGGGATACATTTCCATCAGGTCCGACCACTTCGCCACATCCAGGCGCTTCTCGTGCCAAACGGTAATGGATTTGCGGAAAAGCTCTGCGTGGTCCTGGATATATTGATAAAGTTTAGAGTCATGCTGTTCGGCCCAAGCAGAAGCGGCAGAGAATATCTGCTCTTCCGACATATGGCCAATACGTTTCTTGGCAACGTTGTTCAGTTTGTCGAAGTCGAACAATGCCCCAGCGGCGCCGCTCTTGGACAGGTCCAGGTCAAACGCGAAAATGGAGGCATCCATGTTTTCCTCCCGCCAAGGCTCATAATCCGCGCTGCTGATGGTCAGCAGGTAATCCAGGACCGCAGAGACGGGATAGCCGGCCTCGTCATAATAGCCAACGCGTGCCTCGGGGTCTTTCCGCTTGCTCAGCTTGCGGCGGGAGACCCCCTCGCCGTCCTCCTTGGCTTCATTCTTCATAATGGGACTCAGGTGGGTATAACGGGGCACAGGAAAGCCCAGCATCTGGAACATCTCCACATGGAGCGGGATGGAGGCAATCCATTCGTCCGCACGGATCACGTCTGTGGTCCGCATCAGATGGTCGTCAACGACATGGGCAAAATGGTAGGTCGGCAGGCCGTCGCCCTTGATGATCACAGCGTCCAAGATGTTTTCCTGCATGGAAATATCGCCGCGAATCGTATCGTGATAGACCTGGGTATTGCCCAGCTTACCGTTGCTGCGTATACGGACGATCCAGCGGTCGCCGTTTGCGATACGCTTCAGGACGGTTTCCTCATCCAGGTCACGGCAGACGGCCCACTCGCCATAGTAGCCCTTTTGCAGGGCATTCGCGGCCTCCTGCTTCTCGCGGATGGCTTCCAGCTCGCCGGAGGTGCAAAAGCAGGGATAAGCGCGGCCAATTTCTACCAAATATTTGGCAAAGGCTTGATAAATCTCCCTGCGGAGGGACTGGCGGTAGGGGCCGTACTTGCCGCTGTCTCCAGTCTCGCTGACGGCACCTTCGTCAAAGTGGATCTGGAAATCGTCCAAGGTTTTAATGATCTCGGTGACGCCGTTTTCGATCTGGCGTTTCTGGTCTGTGTCCTCTATGCGAAGGAAGAAAACGCCGCCGCGGCTCCTGGTAAAGAGGCTGTTCAGCAGGGCAGTATACAGGCCGCCGATGTGCATAAAGCCTGTGGGGCTGGGTGCAAAACGGGTGCAGACCGCGCCGTCAGGCAAATCCCTGGGGGGATACAGCGCCTCGGCCTCCTGGTAGGTCATTTTGATTTCCGGAAAAAGTGCATCAGCAATCCGTTTACTCATGCAAAAGTCAACTCCTTACGGTAAATTCAGTGGGTTACAGGCAGAAATATGCCTTTGCTGAGAGAAACAGCTTCAGGTCGTACTTGCCGGGGACATTCCGGTACAGTCCCGGGCCGATGCGCTCCGCATGGCCCATCTTGCCAAAGATACGCCCATCTGGAGAGGTAATCCCCTCCACTGCCCAGGCGGAACCATTGGGGTTCCAATCTGTGTCCATGGACGGTACGCCGGAAAGGTCGGCGTATTGGGTGGCAATCTGGCCATTTTCTGCCAGCTTTGCCAACAGCTCCGGCTTGCACAGGAACCGGCCCTCGCCGTGGGAAATGGGTACAGCGTAGACCTCGCCAGGCTGTGTTTCCGCAAGCCAGGGGGACTTGTTGGAGACGATCCGCGTGTGGACAATCTTCGACTGGTGCCGTCCGATGACATTGTAGCTCAGCGTGGGACAATCGCCGTCCATATCGGAGATTTCACCGTAAGGGAGCAAACCGAGCTTGACCAGCGCTTGGAAGCCGTTGCAGATACCCAGGGCCAAGCCGTCGCGGTTTTTGAGAAGGTCCAGAACGGCGTCGGAGGTTTCCGGACCGCGCAGGAAGGCGGTGATAAATTTACCGGAGCCGTCCGGCTCGTCGCCGCCGGAGAAGCCGCCGGGGAGGAACAGGATTTGACTCTGCCGCAGTTTTTCCGCAAAGCGGGCGGCGGATTCCGCAACATCCGCGGCGGACTGATTGTTGACGACGAAAATCTCTGTCTCCAATCCGGCCCTCTGGGCAGCGCGGGCGCTGTCATATTCGCAGTTGGTGCCGGGGAAGACAGGGATCAGGACCTTGGGCTTCGCTGTGCCGATCTTTGGGACGGGGCGGGTAAAAGCTGGGCAGGGCAGAACAGGGGCGTCTCCCTCTGCTGGAACGCGGTTGGGGTACACATCCTCCAAAACGGCCTCATTCAGCGATAACAATTCGTTAATTGGAGCGGAATCATCACCGATTGTAATCACTGGCTCCGCCGTGGTTAGTCCGATCTTAACGTATAGGCCGTCGGGATGGCAGTTGCCAATGTCCTCTGCCAGCTCGGCTGCAATGGCTCCGGGCCGGGGAGTATACCATGCATCGGTGCTCCGGCCCAGTCCTTGGAACCCAATACGGTTACCGAAGGACATGTTCATGACGGCTTCGGAAAGTCCGTTCTCCACCGCGTAAGCGGCCCTGACAGTTCCCGCCCGGGCCAGCCGATGAAATTCTGTCCAAACGGCCCCGCGGCTTTCTGTGCTGCCGTCAATGCCGGTTTCCACAAACAGATACACCGGGTGTCCCGCTTCCTTGAACTCGGGGGTAATCACGTCTCCCGCCCGGATGGGGGCGATGGCGAAGGAAATCAGCGTGGGCGGTACATCCAGGTCCAGGAAGGAGCCGGACATAGAGTCCTTGCCGCCGATGGCCGCCGCGCCGAAGTCCATCTGGGCCTCCATGGTCCCTAGGAGGGCGGCAAAGGGCTTGCCCCAGCGCGTGGGCTCGTCCCGGAGCTTTTCAAAGTACTCCTGCAAAGTCAAATAGGCCGTTTTGTAGTCCGCGCCGGAAGCCACCAGCTTAGACAGTGAAACCGTCACCGCGTCATAAGCTCCTTGGTAGGGGTTCGCGTTCATGGCCTCCGGGTCAAAAGCCCAAGCCATGACGCTGGCCTGTTCCGTCTCCTGGCCTGGCAGAACCGGGAGGAGAGCCGTCATCGATTGGGCGGGCGTCCTTTGGGTTTTGCCGCCGAAAGGCATTGTCACACTGCCTGCGCCAATGGTGGAGTCAAACCGCTCCACAAGCCCCCGACGGGAGGCACATTTTAGGCTGGAGGCCATTTCCCGCAGTGTGGAGAAAGGCGGCTTACGGTTAGCAAAGCGCTCCTTTGCCCCAACATGGACAGAAGCGTGTTTCACCGCGCCATTGGAGTTCAAAAACTCCCGGCTCAGGTCCACGATGGTCTCCCCCTGCCAGCGCATGACCATGCGGGGGGATTCTGTGACTACGGCGACTCGATACGCCTCCAGGTTTTCCGCCTTCGCGGCGGCGATAAACTTCTCCGCGTCCTCAGGGGCGACGACGACCGCCATGCGCTCCTGGCTCTCGGAGATGGCAAGTTCGGTGCCGTCCAGGCCGTCGTATTTCTTCCGCACCGCGTCCAGGTCGATGCTGAGGCCGTCCGCCAACTCGCCGATGGCAACGCTGACACCGCCCGCGCCGAAATCGTTGCAGCGCTTGATCAGCCGTGTGACTGCGCCGTCCCGGAACAGGCGCTGGATTTTCCGCTCCTCCGGGGCGTTGCCCTTCTGCACCTCGGAAGCCATCGTCTGCAAAGAATTGCGGTCGTGGCTCTTGGAGGAACCCGTCGCGCCGCCGATACCGTCCCGGCCTGTGCGTCCGCCCAGCAGAATCACCACATCCCCAGGGGCAGGCCGTTCCCGGCGTACATTCTCCGCCAGGGCCGCGCCCACCACCGCACCGACTTCCAGGTGCTTGGCGATATAGCCGGGGTGGTAGACCTCGGCCACATGGCCTGTGGCAAGGCCGATCTGGTTGCCGTAGGAGGAGTAGCCCGCCGCCGCCGTCTGGGCCAGCTTCCGCTGGGGCAGCTTGCCGGGAAGGGTGTCCGCCATAGGGGCCCGGGGGTCGCCGCAGCCGGTGACGCGCATAGCTTGGTGTACATAGGCCCGGCCCGACAGGGGGTCGCGGATGCAGCCGCCGATACAGGTAGCGGCGCCGCCGAAGGGTTCGATCTCTGTAGGATGATTATGGGTCTCGTTTTTAAACATCAGGAGCCAATCTTGGGTTTTGCCGTCCACCACGGCGGGGACGTGGATGGAGCAGGCGTTGATCTCCTCGCTCTCGTCCAGCTCAGGGAGAAGTCCACGCTTTTTCAGGGCTTTTGTGGCAATGGTTGCAATATCCATGAGGGTTTCAGGACGGTCTTTCGCCTGATCGCCGTAGACCTCGCTCCGCAGCTTCAGGTAATGGTAATAGGCTTGTTTAACAGCAGGGTCTTCGAACTCTCCGCCGTCGATGTGGGTGGAAAATGTGGTATGGCGGCAGTGATCCGACCAATAGGTGTCCACAACCCGGACCTCTGTGAGGGTTGGGTCACGATGTTCGCTGGTCTTGAAATAATCCTGCAAAAATTTGAGGTCGTCCAAATCCATAGCAAGTCCCAGTTTGTCTAGCAGGGCCTTCAAACCTTCCCTGTCCATGCCGCAGAAGCCGTCCAGCACTTCTACCGCATGGGGCACAGCATGGGTATGGACAAGCGTTTCCGGCTTTTCCAGGGCGGCCTCCCGGCTCTCTACGGGGTTAATGACATAGCCCTTGATCTTTTCTAAATCCGTGGCAGAGAGTTTGCCCTCCAACAGGTACACTTTGGTGTAGGAAATCAAGGGCCGGTCGACCCCCGCCATGAGCTGGATGCACTGGGCGGCAGAGTCTGCCCGCTGGTCAAACTGTCCCGGCAGAGCCTCCACCGCCAAAACGCTGTAGGGGCCCTCCGGCATAGGGCAGACGTCTTCGTAGAGCAAATCCACCTGGGGTTCGGAGAACACAATCGTTTTCGCCTGTTGGAAAACGCTGTCCTCAATGTTTTCCACATCATAGCGGTTCACAAGGCGCAGCCCCGTCAAGGCGGTCACACCCAGGATGGTGCGCAGCTCATTCAGAAGTCCCTGGGCCTCCAGCCGCAGGGCAGGCTGTTTTTCTACATAGATACGTCTGACCATGTTTATCCCTCCATAGCGGACAGCGCCCGTTTCCCGATGTCATGGCGCAGGTACTTGCCGTCAAAATCGATGCGTTCTGCAGCGGCATATGCGTCGGATAAGGCCGCTCGCAGGGTCTTGCCTGTGGCGGTGACACCCAGGACGCGTCCGCCGTTCGTTACCAGTTTGCTATCGGAGAGTTGGTCTCCGGCGTGGTAAACGGTAACGTTTTCCGGCAAGTTGCCGGGGATGGTGATTTCTTTCCCTTTCTCGTAGCTGCCGGGATATCCGGCAGAAGCCAGGATGACGCAGGCGGCGGAGCCGTCGTGCCACTCTACGTCCAAATCTGCCAGCGTCTCATTTTCAACGGCCTGCATGACCGTCAGCAGATCGGTTTTCAACAGCGGCAAGACCACCTGTGTTTCTGGGTCGCCGAAGCGGCAGTTGTACTCGATCACCTTCGGGCCGTCGGGGGTGAGCATGAGGCCGAAGTACAGACAGCCTTTAAACGGGCAGCCCTCTGCCCGCATAGCGGCGAGGGTCGGAAGGAAGATGGTTTCCATACAGGTTTTCGCGTCGCTGGGCGTATAGCAAGGGTTCGGGGCAATCGTGCCCATGCCGCCGGTGTTAAGGCCGGTATCGCCGTCTCCGGCGCGTTTGTGGTCCATAGAGGACGCCATGGGAACGATGGCCGTACCGTCCGTGAACGCCAGGACGCTGACCTCTGGGCCAGTGAGGAACTCTTCAATAACAATCTCGTTCCCGGAATCGCCGAAGGTTTTCTCTTCCATAATCGATTTAACAGCGGCCTCCGCCTCTTCCATATCCTGGGGGATCAGCACACCCTTGCCCAAGGCAAGGCCGTCGGCCTTGACGACAATGGGGAATGACGCGCCGCGCAGGTACTCCAGCGCTGCCTTGGGGTCACGGAAGACCTCATAGCGGGCAGTGGGAATGCCATACTTCTTCATAAGGTTCTTAGCGAACACCTTGCTGGCCTCAATGCGGGCCGCTTTCGCGTCCGGGCCAAAGCAGGGGATACCAGCCTCATGGAGCCGGTCGACGCAGCCTAGGGCAAGAGGATCATCTGGCGCGACGACGGCGAAATCGATGGCATGGGACTTGGCGAAGTCCACAATCTTCCCGATATCTTTTGCGCCGATTTCCGGTACGCACACTGCGTCGGCGGCGATGCCGCCATTGCCGGGGAGCGCGTAAATGGTTTCAACCTGGGGATTTTCCTTCAGCTTTTTGATAATCGCATGTTCACGGCCGCCGCCGCCGACTACGAGCAGGTTCATAAGAAATCCTCCTTAATGATGGAACAGCCGCATGCCGGTAAAGCACATAGTCATGTTGTACTTGTCAGCAGTGGCAATTACATGGTCGTCGCGGATGGAGCCGCCGGGCTGGACGATATACTGTACGCCGCTGCGCCGCGCCCGCTCTACGTTGTCACCAAAGGGGAAGAAAGCGTCAGAGCCGCAGGTGACGCCGGTGAGCTGTGAAAGCCACTCCTGCTTTTCTGCGGCTGTCAGGGGCTGTGGACATTCCTGGAAGGTGTTCTGCCATGTGCCGTCAGCCAGCAGCCACTGGCTTTCTTCATCGGAAAGGTAACAGTCGATGGCATTGTCCCGGTCGGGGCGGCGGATCCCGTCTACAAAAGGCAGCGCCAAAACTTTTGGATGCTGCCGCAGACGCCAGCTGTCGGCCTTGGTGCCTGCCAAGCGGGTACAGTGGATACGGCTCTGCTGTCCTGCACCCACACCGATAGCCTGTCCATCTTTTACATAACAGACCGAATTCGACTGTGTGTACTTCAGCGTAATCAGGGCAACGGTCATATCGATCTTCGCCTGTTCTGGAAGTTCCTTATTCTGGGTCACGATATTCCCCAAAAGTGTCTCGTCGATCTTATATGCATTCCGACCTTGTTGAAAGGTTACGCCGAAAACGTCCTTATACTCCACCGTGTCCGGCACATAATCCGGATCGATCTGCACAATGTTATAATTACCCTTCTTTTTGGTTTTCAAAATTTCCAGCGCCTCTGGGGTATAGCCAGGGGCAATGATACCGTCGGACACTTCCGCCTTGAGATACTCAGCCGCAGCCGCGTCGCAGGTATCGGAGAGGGCCGCCCAATCGCCGTAAGAACACAGGCGGTCGGCCCCACGGGCGCGGATATAGGCACAGGCGATGGGAGAAAGTTCTGCACCTGGTTCCACGAAGTAAATCTGCCGGTCCGTATTGCTCAGCGGCAGGCCCACGGCGGCTCCGGCAGGAGAAACATGCTTAAAGCTGGCGGCAGAGGGCAAACCGGTGGCCTCCTTCAATTCCCGCACCAGCTGCCAGGAGTTGAACGCGTCCAGGAAATTGATATAGCCCGGTTTGCCGTTCAGGACAGTGATGGGCAGTGCGCCGCCGTTCCGCATAAAAATGCGGGAAGGTTTTTGGTTGGGGTTGCAGCCATATTTCAGTTCCAGTTCGGTCATGTGTCCACGCTCCTTCTTATTTGTCACTCATTCGTCTACAGTATCCTCATTTACAAAATCGTATTCCCGCTCCATCAGCAATTCCAGGTATTCGTCAAAGCTGTCCGCAATGACCGCCAGCTTGTCAGGGTCGTGGAGATAGCAGATGACCTGCCCAGCTTTGCCTGTTCCAGAGGGAGAGAAATCGAGAAACAATTGGGAGCTTCCGCCGTTGTTCATACAATCGGAAAAGTGCAGCCAGCGCAGCCCCTCCAAATCGTCCGTAATCCGCCCGTCTACGGGAATATCGTCGTATTCCCGGCAGATCAAGTAATCGCCCCAATCCCGGAAATCATTTCTGGTCTTTATCATCTGCTTTGCGGATAAGAGGTAGTAAGGATACTCCTCCAGGTCGGAGCCTAAGAAGTACAGGCAGACTTTCTCACCCTTCTGATACTCCCGGTAATATGTTCCATCGGCAAATTGCAGCAGCTCCTCCAGGCTGGCGGGGAGTTCCGGGTAAAGTTCCCGGAGCTTGGCAAGGTCTTTTGTGCTGACGCCGTGGGCCACCTTTTCAAATGCATCCCAGACTTCGTCGCCGCCACAGTCGACGTAAGCCTCCCGCAGGCCGTCAATGTACCGTTGCGCCAGTTTCCGGCTTTCTAACGCAAACCAGCCGGAGAAAATGTCCTCCAAAAACGCTTGAAAGGAATCTGCAACCGGCTCCATAATCGGTTGAAGGGTTTCCCGTTCCACATCCTCGTCAAAGTCGAACAGGACCTCATGGTCGATCTGCATAACGGGGCACTGGTCCTCGTCCGGCATATTCGCAAGGTCAATGCAGCGGATGAAATAGCCCTCTACATCCCAGGCAAAGGGCAGGTATCCTGCCCGGACCAAGGTAGGGTTCCAAGCGTTCTGGATAGCGTCAAGGGGGGCATCGAAAGGCTGACTCCACAAACCGGTATCGCCAAAATAATGGCAGTACGTGGAGAGGGCCGTCCGCAGAAGGCTTGGAAACGCACAGCCAGTTTTTTGTTCCAGCGCGTCCAATGCCTCCGCCGTGACGGGGGAGGGAACCAGCTTCCATTTGCACCAGCCCTCTGCGTCCTCCGGCCCTGCCTGCATTTCTTCCGGTACGTCGCACATTTTGAGGAGAATGGAGTCGCCTTGTTCCATTTCCTGGTAGAGCTTTTCAAGGCCGTTTTTAAGAAAAGCGGTCTGTTCTGCTTGGTTCATCATACGTTCTTCTCCTGTCCCTCCTCCACGATTTGTGCCGCGACCAGCTCCGCCGCCTGAGGCAGAAGAACCCATTCCGCCCGCTCCATCACGCGGCGCTGTAAGACTTCCGGTGTGTCGTCCGGTTGAACTTCTACCGCTTTTTGCAGCAGAATCCGTCCGCCGTCGGGGATTTCGTTCACCAGATGCACCGTAGCGCCTGTGAGCTTCACCCCCCGCTCCAGCGCGGCTTCGTGAACCTTCAAACCATAATATCCCTTGCCGCAGAATGCGGGAATCAGGGAAGGGTGGATGTTAACAATCCGGTCGGGCCAGCGTTTGACGAACTCCTCAGACAAAATCGACAGGAATCCAGCCAGGATGATCATATCGATCCGGTATTCCTCCAGCTTTTCCGTCAGGCCAGCTTCAAAAACCTCCTGGGCCGCGCCTTTCCGCGGGACAGCAAAACCAAGGATGTTATGGTTTTTCGCCCGTTCCAAGGCGTAAGCTCCCGCCGCACTGGACAGCACAAGGACGATCTCCCCATGGGGGATTTGCCCCGTCTCCTGGGCCTTCAGGAGCGCCTCCAAATTGGTTCCGCCGCCGGAGACGAAAACGGCAATCCGCGCCTTGTTCATTCCAGGCATAGGCGTACGCCCTCTCCGCCCTCAACGACAGAGCCGACACGGTAAGCGTTTTCACCCGCCGCCGCCAGAATGCTGAGCGCGGTTTTCACCTGCTCCTCTGGTACAACCAGCACCATACCAAGCCCCATATTAAAAGTATTGAACATGTCGTGGTCGGAGATGCCGCCGCGATTTTGAATGAGGTCGAAGATCGGGAGGCGTGGGAACGCTCCAACGTTGACATTCGCTGAAAGACCGTCCGGGAGCATACGGGGAATGTTTTCATAGAAGCCGCCGCCAGTGACATGGCTGGCTCCATGCAGACCAACGCCGCCTTCCAGCAGGGCTAAGACGGCTTTCACATAGATTTTCGTAGGCGCAAGAAGCACCTCGCCCAGGCTCTTGCCTGCCAGCTCGTCCATCGGGGCCGTCAAACTGGCATGTTCAATATCGAGGGCTTTCCGTACCAGCGAAAAGCCGTTGGAGTGGACGCCGGAAGAAACCAAGCCAATCAGGGCGTCACCCACAGCGGCTTTGCTGCCATCAATAATCTTCGTCCGGTCCACCACGCCCACGGCAAATCCGGCCAGGTCATAATCATCGGGAGCCATCACGCCAGGATGCTCGGCGGTTTCACCGCCAATCAGGGCGCAGCCTGCCTGGACGCAGCCCTCAGCCACACCGGAGACGATATTGGCAACCTTTTGCGCCTCATTCTTTCCAATCGCAATATAATCCAGGAAAAACAGCGGCTTTGCGCCGCAGCAAATGATGTCGTTCACGCACATAGCAACACAGTCGATGCCGATGGTGTCATGCTTCCCCAACAGCTGGGCGATCCGCAGCTTGGTGCCCACACCGTCGGTGCCGGAGACAAAAACCGGTTCTCTCATGCCGGAGAGGTCCGGAGCGAACAGCCCGCCGAAGCCGCCAATGCCGGAAACAACACCGGGAATCTTTGTGCGTTCCACGAAAGGCTTCATCAGCCGAACACCCTCATAACCGGCCTCAATGTCCACGCCCGCGGCGGCGTAAGCCTCTGAATGGGAGTTTTTCATAAAAGACCTCCTAATATAGGGGCCGCCGCCCCCGGCGGCCCGGTTTCCTGGTATGGAGGGACAGGTGTATTCTATTCCTTCCCGCTCCAGCAATAGGTGCAGATTTTATCCCGGTCAATGCCGATGGCCTCCAACAGGCCGTCCAGGGTTTGGTAGCCCAGGGAATCAAAGCCCATTTCCTTACAGATGGCTTTGAGCATACACTGCCCCCGCTCGGTGGAGGCGTCGGCATATTCGTCGATATGCTCCTGTCCGGCCTCGCCCTCCAGGCGCTGGATGGTCTTGCGGGACAGCAGCTCCATGTCCGAATTACTTCGGGAGAAATTCAGGTATTTACAGCCGTACATAATTGGCGGACAGGCTGAGCGCATATGGACCTCTTTTGCACCGGATTTGTAGAGGAATTCCACAGTTTCCCGCAGTTGAGTGCCCCGGACGATGGAATCGTCCACAAACAGCAGCTTTTTCCCCTCAATCAGCTCCGGCACAGGGATCTGCTTCATCTTGGCGACCTGGTTTCGCACATCCTGATTGGCAGGCATGAAGGAACGGGGCCACGTCGGCGTGTACTTGACAAACGGGCGTGCAAAGGGTTTGCCGCTCCGGTTGGCATAACCGATGGCGTGAGGCAGGCCGGAATCCGGCACGCCTGCCACGCAGTCCACATCGGGCAGCGTCCCCTTCTCCATCTCCTGCCGCGCCATAATCTCCCCGTTCCGGCAGCGCATGATCTCCACATTCATGCCCTCATAACGGGAGTTGGGATAGCCATAGTACGTCCACAAAAACGCGCAGATTTTCATTTTATCCCCAGCGGGGGCAAGGGTTTCCCAGCCGTCGGCTGTGATGCGCACAATCTCACCCGGCCCCAGCTCATGGGCATCCTGATAGCCCAATTTATGGTAGGCGAAGGACTCAAAGGAAACACAGCAGCCATTCCCGTTTCTGCCAACCAGTACCGGCAGGCGGCCCAGCCGGTCCCGGGCGGCGAGAATGCCCTCCGGTGTCAAGACAAGGATCGTTATAGAGCCTTCAATCTGCTCCTGTGCGTAACGAATGCCGGAAACCAGGTCGTCCTTCTGGCTGATCAGCGAAGAAACCAGCTCGGAGGCGTTTACTGCACCGGAGCTCATGGCCATAAATTGGCGGTTGTGGTCGGCAAAATACCGCTCCACCAGCGCGGCAGCATTGTTGATGATACCAACTGTGGAAATGGCGTACAGCCCCAAGTGGGACCGGATCAGCAAGGGCTGGGGGTCAGCGTCGCTGATGCAGCCGATCCCGGCGCAGCCGCGAAAATCGTGGAGGTCTTTTTCAAACTTTGTCCGGAAGGGCGTGTTTTCAATGTTGTGAATCTGCCGCTGAAAACCCTCCTTGACGTCGTAGAGGGCCATACCGCCCCGGCGGGTGCCCAGATGGGAGTGGTAGTCCGTGCCAAAGAAGACGTCCAGCGCCACATCTTCGTGGCCAATCGCCCCGAAAAATCCACCCATCTCAGATCGCTCCCATCATACGGCGCATGACTTCCTCATAAGCGTCTTCCACGCCGCCCAGATCCCGGCGAAAACGGTCCTTGTCCAGTTTTTCGTGGGTCTTGGCATCCCACAGGCGGCAGGTGTCGGGGCTGATTTCATCGGCCAGGACAATGGTGCCATCATCCAGGCGGCCGAATTCCAATTTGAAATCCACTAACGTCACGCCGCAGCCCTCCCAGAATTTCTTCAGGAAGTCATTGATCTGGAAAGCATATTTCTTGATTGTCTCGATCTCCTCGGGGGTGGCCAGCTTCAAGGCCAAGGCGTGGTACTGGTTCAGCAGAGGATCGCCCAGATCGTCATTTTTATAGGAGAACTCAATGGTAGGCTCGTCGAACACAATGCCCTCCTCCACGCCGTACCGCTTTGCGAAGGAACCGGCGGAAATGTTACGGATAATGACCTCCAGGGGCACAATGGATACTTTTTTCACCAGGGTTTCCCGTTCGCTGAGTTCTTCAACGTAGTGGGTGGGAATGCCAGCTTTCTCCAGCTTAGCCATGAAGCGGTTGGTCATCTGGTTATTGATAACGCCCTTGCCGGTGATGGTGCCTTTTTTCAAGCCGTTAAACGCGGTAGCGTCGTCCTTGTAGTCCACGATGAACAAAGACGGGTCGTCGGTCTTATAGACCTTTTTGGCCTTGCCTTCATAAACTTGCTCCAGCTTCTGCATGATCATATTCCTCCTATTATTTATAATTGGTTGGTGACTTGCAGGGTTTCAATCAGGGAAGTCATCTGCTGATAGTCCCCCGCGTTGTAGGATACCAGGTATTCATAAGATCAGGGACTCAGGCAAACAATTCCGCCGCTTCCACGAGGGGAGGCCATCGGGGATATTCATAAATGAAGCGTACCGCGGCAATGAGAGAGAAAAACCTCCCCTTTGCAGGTTCCAGGTTTCTTAAAGGACGGCCAAAGTTTGGAGAACCCGCTTTTTTCTGTCTGCCCTATTTTATATGGTTTGCAGCTCCGCTTGCAATTTTGCCTCTTTTTCGGCAATCTGCCCTGCCATTTCCTCCCGGGCAGCGTCCAGCTTGACGGCAAGGACGTCGTCGGAGACAGCTAAAATTTGAGCCGCCAGGACGGCGGCATTCTTCGCGCCGCCCACGGCAACCGTTGCCACGGGAATCCCGCTGGGCATCTGGACCGTAGACAGCAAAGCATCCAGCCCGTCCATAGCGCCTCCCTTCATAGGGATGCCGATGACAGGCAGGGTGGAATTTCCGGCGAAAGCGCCAGCCAAGTGCGCAGCCATGCCGGCGGCGCAAATCAGCACGCCGAAACCGTTGGCACGGGCGTTCTTGGCAAACTCCGCCGCCTGGGCGGGGGTACGGTGGGCACTGAGGATATGGGCCTCGTAGGGGATGCCGAACGCGTCCAGCTGAGCGCATGCGGCTTTTACCACAGGCCAATCCGAATCGGAACCCATAATGACAGCGACTTTCTTCATATTTATCCTCCGTTCTTGGGGCCGCCCGCGGCGGCAAACGTCACATATGTATTGTATCTGGTTCCTGCCCTCCCTGCAATTGGCAAATTTGACAGTTCGCGCCCTTTTCCGGTGCCGCACTTGTCATACTATTCTCAAACCGGGGACCCAGGCAGACGCATTTTGCCGCCAAAAACAGCTCCGCCAGGCAGAGGAAACAGACGTCCTTGCCGACAGTAACAATCATTCCAGTTTGCGGCGCAATTCATACCAAAGGCAATCATTTCCAACCATAGGCAGTCAATTCCGTGTTTTCTCTTGTCAAAAACCTGACAAAGTGCTATACTCACCCCAACCCATTTGGGCAGAGCCTTTGTATCCCTTGGCAGGACTGGCCCTGCCGTTGTCCCTATCAATCTGGAACCGTGTATAAGGAGGATGCTATGAGAGAAGCAATTATGTTTGGCGCGGGCGGTATTGGCCGCGGATTTATCGGCGCACTGCTGGAAAAAAGCGGCTGGCACGTCACCTTCGCCGATGTTGTAGAGCCGATCATCAATGAGATCAACGCCCGAAAGCATTATACCGTGCATATCCTTGACCAGGAGTGTGAAGACTGGGAGATTGAGAACGTCAGCGCGGTCCTCTCCACAGGCGATGATATTGTAAAGGCAATTGCCACCTGCGACCTGATCACTACCGCTGTTGGCCCGCTGGTGGCTCCTATTATCGCAAAGCCGATTGCCGCGGGTATCCAGGCCCGTATGGCCGCGGGGAACCAGACACCTATGAATGTGGTTTGTTGCGAGAACGGCTTGCGGACGACCACCCGGCTCAAGGGTTTTGTTTTCGAGCACCTCAGCGAGGAAGAAAAAGCGTTTGCAGAGAAATCCATTGGCTTCGCCGACTGCGCGGTAGACCGCATTTGCCCGAAATCCTCCTTCGAGAACCCGCTGGATGCCGCCGTGGAACGCTATATGGAATGGGATGTGGAGCGTTCCGCCTGGAAGGGCGAAACGCCGGAGATTCAGGGTTTGACCTTTGTCGACAATCTGCTGGCGTATCTGGAGCGCAAGCTGTTCACCCTTAACAGCGGCCACGCCGTCTGCGCCTATCTGGGCAGTCTCCGGGGCCATAAAACCATTTTGGAGAGCATCCAAGACCCCGCCGTTGGCGCGGTGGTCCACGCCGCCATGTGCGAGAGCGGCGAGGGGCTGATCAAAGAATTCAACTTCGACGCGGACAAGCACCATGCATATATTGAAAAGATCTTCGGCCGTTTCCACAACCCGTATCTCCAGGACGAAGTGGACCGCGTTGGCCGGGAGCCCATCCGTAAGCTGGACCCGGCGGACCGCTTGATCAAGCCCCTGGCGACGGCGGCTTCCTATGGCCTGCCAGTGGACCACTTGATCTTCGGCGCGGCGGCAGCCATGCGCTTCGATTGCCCGGAGGACAAGCAGAGCGTGGAAATGCTCCAAAAGATCAAGGATGAAGGCCCAGCGGCAGCGTTGGCGGCCTACACGGGCTTCCAGCCGGAGAATCCCCTCTTTGGCCGGATTTTGGACGTGTACCGCGCCCTGGCTTTGGTGTAAACATTGCAGAATCCCGCAGGGATGCGGCGCAGGAGCGCGCCGTGTCCCTGCTTTTTTCAGCGGAATTTCCGGCAGGAACAGCGGGACTGCTAAGATGGATTCTGTGAAGTTGCACAAAAATGGGATGGGTTTTTCGTGATTGAAATTGATTGGAAAATATTGACTTTGATTGAAATCAGTGGTACTCTAAGAATGTAAAGAGGCAAAACGATAAAAAGTAATCAACCGGAAGGGTGAGGAATGATGGCTATGATGGCCGAACAGCGCGCAGAAGCAATTTTACAGGAATTGGAGACGCACCGGGCGGTCAGCGTTACGGACCTCTGCCAGATCACAGGAGCGTCCGAGGCCACCATCCGGCGGGACCTCAACGCTCTGGCAAAACAAGGGCGGCTGAGCAAGGTCCACGGCGGCGCGGTGCAGGTGAACGGGGAATTTCTGGCGGAGGACCCCGAAATGTCTGTCAAACGCGGTCAGCACATCCCGGAAAAGGAACGCATCGCCCAGTACGCCGCCGGACTGATCCAGGATGATGACATCGTGTTCCTGGACGGAGGCAGCACTGTTATGCGGATGACCGAGCATCTGAAACCGACCAGCGCCCTGTTCGTTACCAACGGCGTAGAATGCGCTTTCTGGCTCTTGGAGCGGGGACTCCGGGTGTACGTCCTAGGCGGCCTGCTGAAACGGGACACCGCCGCCACTGTGGGGGCGCAGGCCATGGACGCCCTGCGGCGGTATAATTTTACAAAGGCTTTCCTCGGAGCCAGCGGCGTCACGGTCGAACACGGCTTTACGGTCTCCGACCCGGAGGACGCGGCCCTCAAGGCCCTGGCCGCCGCCAGAGCGCGGCAGGTCTATATGTTGACGGACTCCAGCAAGTTTGGCCGCTCCGGCGCGGCGATGGCGTTCCCCTTGGAGGACGCCGCCATCATCACCGACCAGCCCCTGGGCCGGGAATACTTGGATTACACCAGTGTAACGGTGGTTTAATTGTGTGATTTATGGCCAAAAGGCCATAATGATAAATTTGAAAAGCAAGAAAGAAAGGAAGTATCATCATGGTATCTGCAACAACAAAGGTCATCAATCCTCAGGGACTCCACATGCGCCCGGCCCAGCTGTTCGTCACGGAGATGGGCAAGTATCACAGCGACGTCACCATCGTCTTCAACGGCAAGAGCATCAACGCGAAAAGCATCATGAACCTCATGGCCTCCTGCATCAAGCAAGGCAGCGAGATCGAAATCCAGTGCACCGGCGAGCAGGAAACCGAGGCCCTGGCCGCTGCTGTGAAGCTGGTGGAATCCGGCTTGGGCGACATGTAACGGAGGTACAGGATGATTCTGCGAGGGATTGCCGCGTCCGACGGCGTTGGCCTGGGCCGGGTGGTGTGCATCCGGGAGGAAAGTTTAGATTACTCCTCCGTTATCTACTCCGGCAAAGATACGGAAAAAGCCCGGCTGCAAAACGCTATCGACCAGTTCAACGAGCGCACCTCCCACATGGCTGAGCACATCCGTAAGCAGGTGGGGCAAAAGGAGTCTGAGATCCTTACCGGCCAGATCGCCATGCTGGCGGACCCCTTCATGCTCTCCCAGATGCAGGAGGCCATTGACAACGGCTCCTGCGCCGAGGCTGCCGTGGACGCCGTCTGCACCATGTACGCGGACATGTTCGCCGCGGTGGAAGATGAGCTGATGCGCCAGCGGGCAACGGACGTGCGCGACGTCCGCAGCCGCCTGCTCTCCATCCTGCTGGGGACAGCAGGCGTGGACCTGTCCGAGCTGCCCGCCGGGAGCGTGCTGGTGGCCCAGGATCTAACGCCCTCCATGACGGTAGGGCTGAAGAAGGAAAACGTGGCCGCAATCGTGACCGCCAGCGGCGGCAAAACCAGCCACTCGGCAATCCTCGCCCGTGCGCTGGAACTGCCCGCTGTGCTGAGCGTGGCTAATGTGATGGAAACCGCCAAAGATGGCGACGGCATCATTGTCGACGGCAGCGAAGGCGTCGCCATCCTGAACCCCGATGAGCGTACCCGCGGCGAATATTTGGAACGCCAGGAGATCTTTCTGAAGCAGCGGGCTGCGCTGGAAGTCTATCGAAATCAGGCTACTGTAGACGCCGACGGTAAGCAATACTGCCTCTATGCCAACATCGGCTCCGTTAACGACGCCAAGGCTGCGGCGGAATCCGGCGCGGAGGGAATCGGCCTGTTCCGTACGGAGTTCCTCTTTATGAACCGCACCAGTCTGCCGGACGAAACAGTCCAGTATGAAGCCTACAAAGCCGTATCCCAGATCATGGAGGGTAAGGAAGTTATCATCCGCACCCTCGATGTGGGCGGCGACAAGGCCATCGAATACCTGGGCATGGACAAGGAGGAAAATCCGTTCCTTGGACACCGCGCCATTCGTTACTGCCTGGACCGTCCGGAACTGTACAAGGTACAGCTGCGAGCGCTGCTGCGGGCCGGAGCAGAAGGGCATAATATTAAGATTATGCTCCCCCTGGTGAGCTGCGTAGACGAAGTGCGCGCTGCCCGGGAGCTGCTGGAACAGTGCAAGAAAGAGCTGGAAGAGGCCCAAATCCCTTACGATAAGGACATTGCCCTGGGGGCCATGATCGAGACCCCCTCCGCGGCGCTGATTGCGGACCTGCTTGCCAAGGAGTGCGACTTCTTCTCCATTGGCACAAACGACTTGACCCAATACACCATGGCGGTGGACCGGGGCAACGCGAAGGTGGAAAAACTGTATTCTCCTCTTCAGCCTTCTGTGCTGCGCTCCATCCGGAACGTGATCGCCGCCGCTAAGGAAGCTAAAATCCCTGTAGGCATGTGCGGCGAGGCTGCGGCGGACCCCCGACTTCTGCCGTTGCTGATGGCCTGGGGCCTGGACGAGTTTTCGGTCAGCGCATCGGCTGTGCTGGCAACCCGTGCCAACATCCGCCGCTGGCTGGGCGATGAAGCCGCCCGCGTCACCGGCGAAGCTATGAGCCTCTCCACCGCCGTGGGCGTTGAGGGTTACCTTGCCGCTTCCGTGGCGCAGTGACATAAAAATGAAGGAGAATGCTCCCGGCGTTTTCTGGCGGGAGCATTTCCCTGAAGAAAGGTTTGATTTGTTTGAAAGAGCGCGTACAAAAATTCGGGCGCTTCCTGAGCGGAATGGTAATGCCCAATATCGGCGCGTTTATCGCCTGGGGTCTCATCGCCGCCTTGTTTATCCCCGACGGCTGGCTGGGCAAATGGGGTCCTGCCAGCACGATCAACGGTATGGTTTCCCCTATGCTCTCCTACCTGCTGCCCATCCTCATCGGCTACACCGGCGGCAAAGCCGTAGGCGGCCAGAAGGGCGCCGTCACCGGCGCTCTGGCAACACTGGGCGCCATCGCCTCCACGGAAAGCACCATGTTCATCGGCGCCATGATCTGCGGCCCCTTGGGCGGCTGGTGTATCAAGAAGTTCGACAAAGCCATGGAAGGCCATATCCCTGCCGGCTTCGAGATGGTCGTCAACAACTTCTCGGTCGGCATTATCGGCGGCATCCTGGCCATCCTCTCCATCTTCATCATCGGCCCTGCCTGCGTGGGCCTCACCAGCATCCTGGAGCTGGGCGTCAAGTTCCTG
Source organism: Oscillibacter sp. (assembly GCA_022795445.1). Lineage (GTDB taxonomy): Bacteria > Bacillota > Clostridia > Oscillospirales > Oscillospiraceae > Oscillibacter. The sequence goes on from JAAWGR010000024.1 coordinate 33,114, forward strand.
GTGAACCATGGCCTGCTTCCCTTGACCGCCATCCTGGTGGAACCCGCGAAGGTGCTCTTCCTGAACAATGCCATCAACCATGGCGTGTTCACCCCCATCGGTACCGCGGAGGCGCAGGAAATCGGCAAGTCCATCCTGTTCATGATCGAGTCCAACCCCGGCCCTGGCTTGGGTCTGCTGCTGGCCTACTGCGTGGCAGGTAAGGGCGAAACCCGTTCCTCCGCCGGCGCCGCCGCTTTCATCCAGTTTGTGGGCGGCATCCACGAGATCTACTTCCCCTATGTCCTGATGAATCCCATCGTAATCCTTGGCCCCATGCTGGGCAACGTGGCGGGTATCTTCACCCTGTCCCTGCTGGGTGGCGGCCTGGTGGCCGCGGCATCTCCCGGCAGCATCATCGCCGAGGTCCTCATGACCCCTAAGGGCGGCTATCTTGCCAACTTTGCCGGGATCGGCGTGGCAGCTGTGGTCAGCTTCGTCGTCTCTGTGTTTTTGCTGAAGTTCTTCGGTAAAGACGCCAGCCTGGAAGAAGCCCAGGCCCAGGTTGCCGCCAATAAAGCGGCCTCCAAGGGAGAAAAGGCTTCCGCCAGCGGCTCTCCCACTGGCGCTTCTGTAGACCCCAAGGATGTGAAGAAAATCGTCTTCGCCTGCGACGCAGGTATGGGCTCCTCTGCTATGGGCGCGACGATGCTGCGTAATAAGCTGAAAGACGTAGGCATTACGAACATTGAGGTAGTACACGCCCCAGTTTCTGAGATTCCCAAAGACTGCCAGATCGTCGTTACCCATCATGAGCTTGCCCACCGTGCGGTTGCCAGCAATCCTGAAGCCCGAGTGATCCCGATCAAGAACTTCATGGGCGCTCCGGAGTATGACAAGCTGGTCAAGGAAATGGTAGAAGGCCGCAAGGGCGGCGCTCCCGCCCCAACTCCGGCAGCGGAAGAATCAAAGCCCGCAGAAGCCTCCGCTGCTGACAGCAGCACTATGTTGGAGAAGAAGAACATTGTCCTGGGCTGCACACCTGTTACACCAGAAGAAGCCATCAGAGCATGCGGTAAGCTGATGGTCGATAGCGGCTATGTGGGCGAGGGCTATATCCAGGGTATGCTGGACCGTGAAGCCAGCTTCTCCGTCGCCATCGGCAACCACGTTGCCATCCCCCATGGCACCAACGACGTCAAGCCTACCATCAAGCGCACAGGCATCGTTGTGATGACCTACCCGGAAGGTATTGATTGGAACGGCGACAAAGTGAAATTGGTAGTTGGCATTGCCGCCAAGGGCGACGAACACCTGGAAATTCTTGGCCGGATCGTTGCCATCGCCTCTACTGAGGAGGATACCGACAAGATCGTAGCGGATGCGGACGCAGAGAACCTGTTCAAAAAACTGAACGGGATGGATTAAGCTATCCCTCGCGGATTGATGAACAGAAAAACAGGGCAGGTCAAATGTACCTGCCCTGTTTCTGCATTTTAAATTTAAGCGGTCTTATGCGAGATATTTGGATGCGATTTCTTCCAAAGCGCCGGGATTGGTTCTGTACCAGGAAGCGTAGTCCTGTCCTTTCGCAGCGGCGGTTTGCCCGACTTCCACTAAGAATTCTGGAATTCGGATCTCCAGGACCACGCCCAATTCCCGGCCCATGGCTTCTTCCCCCTGACGGCTCTCACCGCCCACATACAGCGTAAACGCCGCCTGGGGCTTGCCGTCCACCATCTTGGATGCGCCCCGGAAGCCAATGACGCCGGTCTGGTGGGTACCGCAGGAGGACGGACAGCCAGAGATGTGAATCTGCGGCAGTGCACCGTTGGGGAGGTTCGCCTTCTGCACAGCGGCGACGCAGGAGGCCAGCAGCTTCTGGGAATCCCGCACGCCCACTTGACAGGTGGCTCCTCCGATGCAGCTGACGGAGGTTTCAAACAGGCTTGCTGCACTGTCAAGAGCTGTCAGGTCCAGGATTTTATGCGCCTGGGTCCCGGTGAGGTTTATAATATAAGCCGTTTCGTCTGGGGAGAGCCGCAGTTCTGTGCCATCCATGTCGGCCAGGGCATCGCTGAGGGCGCAGAGGGTATCCAGGTTCGGCTGTCCGCCGATTGGATGCCAAACGACGGCGTACCGTCCCTGCTGCTTTTGCCCGATGATCCGCGGGCCGGAAGCGGCAGAGCCGTCGCCCTCCTGGTACACGGGGATTTCCACATCGTTGAGGTCGAGGTTTTCTCCGGAAGCAAAGACCTCCTCCAGCTTTTCCTTGTATGCCTTTACATAATTCTCCGCGCTGCCGAGGGACTCCTGCATATAGCGGGTGCGGGCTTTGCCGCGGTTTTCGTAGTTGCCGTATGCGCGGAAGGTCAGCCACATAGCCTTAATATAATAAAGGATTTTAGCAGGCTCTACCGCTTCCGCGACCATGACGCCAAAGCGCGGGTTTCCGCCCAGGCCGCCAGCACTGTACACATCAAATTTTCCATCTGGCCGGGCGGCGAATCCTAAATCGCGGTAAGTGGCATGGGTCAGGTTTTTGGGCGAGTTGGAAAAGCCCACCTTCAATTTCCGCGGCATTTTCTCTGCCTTGATGAAGCCCATCAGGTATTCTCCAGCAGCTTCCGCCCAAGGCAGAACGTCAAAATATTCCCCCTCCTCTACGCCAGAGAGCGGAGAGCACATAACGTTCCGGGGAAAATCCCCGCCGCCGCCCATGGTGACAATGCCCACATCCAGAGCTTTTTCCATGATAGCGCAGACCTGTTCGCCGTTCAGATCATGGAACTGGATGGTCTGGCAAGTTGTAAAATGTGCCCGGGGCACCTGGTACTCCCGGATGGATTTTGCAACAAACGCCAGCTTTTCCCGTGTTACACGTCCGGCGGGCATCCGCAGCCGCAGCATACTGGCCTTGCCGCCCCGCTGAGCGTAGCTGCCGTAAAAGCCGGAAAAACCTTTATAGCTGGCTTTATCCACTTCACCAGCGTAAAAAGCGGCGGTTTTTTCCCGGAAAGCTGGCAAATCCTGCTTCCAGGTTTCAGGATGGATGGTCTGCATATACAATTCCTCCAATACCGGGTTGTCCCGGAAAGATACCATTAGTTTAGCACAGTCCACCGCTTGTAGCAACTCTTTTTCGGTGGGAAATTATTTACCCGGAAAAGCAGGAAAATGCCTTTGCAGACTATGCAGAGTTGTGTTATAATACTGTTTGTATAGGAAAACTGGAAAATTATCCATTGGGAGGTGTATGGCGTGGGCAAGTACCGGCTTTCGCTCCGACAGAAAATCCTGCGGAAAAAGGATGTACCAGCGTCAGAAATCGTTTTCCGGATTCCGCGGGGAAGTGTATCTCCAGCACAGGATTATGCGGTCATCGTCAAGTATGACCTTGTATGGTGGCCAGATTCATCCAAGATGGAGACAGGAGGATGCTGTCTTGCGCAATTTGAAAACAGCGGCAGCGCTTGAAAATTTTTGCAAAAAAGATGTCTTCAATTCGTAGAGCAGCTTTTTGGGCGCAAAATAGTAGCCCCCTCCTTATAAGGAGGG
>JAAWGR010000025.1 GCA_022795445.1 Oscillibacter sp.
AATTTCTGAGCTGGTGCGCGAGGCGGGACTTGAACCCGCACGTCCGTAAAGGACACTAGAACCTGAATCTAGCGAGTCTGCCAATTCCACCACTCGCGCACATTAAGTATAAACTTGAAAAAAATTGAGGAGAACCGCACAAAACCAGAAACCAGGCCCCGCCCGTTCTGACAGGGCCTGCGTTTTCGGCATGGTGCGCGAGGCGGGACTTGAACCCGCACGTCCGTAAAGGACACTAGAACCTGAATCTAGCGAGTCTGCCAATTCCACCACTCGCGCATAGCGGGCCCTTTTCGGACCCTGGTGCGGCTGACGGGACTTGAACCCACACGTCGAAATCAACACCAGCACCTCAAGCTGGCCTGTCTACCAGTTCCAGCACAGCCGCAAATTGCAGCGTCCTCAAACACACTGCTTGATCATTATAGCCAATCTTTGCTCCGCTGTCAACCCAAAATTTCATTTTCCCCGAAATTTTTCCCACTTCCGCCCGGACGGCGTTTCGCCGTCCGGACAGAACACGGCGGATCAACGGTCTTCCATTGGCCGGTACGCACGGTGCGCCTCCACGCACTCATAACGGGGCCGGATCAACTTTCCGCCTGCGGTCAGCTCCTCCATACGGTGAGCGCTCCAGCCTGCGATTCGCGCCACAGCGAACAGCGGCGTATACAGCTCCATTGGCAGGCCCAGCATCTCGTAAACGAAGCCGCTGTAAAAATCAATGTTGGTGGAAATGGCGTCTTTATGCCGCCGCTCCATCAGCAGTTCCTTGCCGATACGTTCTACATTGACATACAGGTTCAGTTCCTGTTCCAGGTGCTTTTCTTCCGCCAGGAGATGGACGTAGTGCCGGAAGACCTCGCACCGGGGGTCGGAACGGGTGTAGACCGCGTGGCCCAGGCCGTAGATCAGGCCGCTGCCGTCAAAGGCCTCCTTATCCAGCAGTTTGGTAAGATAGTCCCGCACACAGTCCGCATTGTCCCAATTGCGGACGTGGCTTTTGATGTCCTCCATCATCTCCATAACCTTGCTGTTTGCGCCGCCGTGGCGGGGACCTTTCAGCGAGGCCATTGCGGCAGCGATAGCGGAATAGGTGTCTGTACCGGAGGAAGTGACGACGTGGTTGGTGAAGGTAGAGTTGTTGCCGCCGCCGTGGTCGGCGTGGAGGACCAGAGCGACGTCCAGCGTGCGGGCCTCCAGCTCGGTGTAGGCACGGTCTTCCCGGAGGAGGCGGAGGAAGTTTTCTGCGGTGGAAAGATGTGGCTGGGGGACGTGGATGAAAAGGCTCTCGCCTTGGTTGTAGCGCCACGCCTGGTAGGCATAAATTGCCAGGACGGGCATGTTGGCCGTCAGCTGCAAACACTGCCGCAGGACGTTTTCAAGGCCGGTGTCGTTCGGCTTGTCGTCGTAGCAGAACAGCGTCAGGATGCCCCGCTGCATGGTATTCATCAAATCCTTGGGAGGCGTTTTCATGATGACGTCCCGAAAGAAGTTGGTGGGCAGCGTCCGGTAGGACGACAGCTGGAGGCAGAAATCCTGCAATTGCTCATCATTGGGCAGTTCTCCGAACAAAAGCAGATACGCGGCTTCTTCGAAAGCAAAACGCTTCCGTGCCGCGGAGCCCTGAACCAGTTCCCGGCAGTCAATGCCGCGATAGTACAGGATGCCTTCGGCGGAGGTGATGTGTTCGCCGGAGGGGTCGGAGACGACGTTGTACGATTGGATTTCTGCCACACGGGTCAGGCCGGTCAGCACGCCGCGCCCATCCTCGTCGCGGAGGCCGCGTTTGACGTTGTAATCCTTATACAGCTGTGGGTCGATAAAATTCTTTTTCTCCCACTGTTCCTTCAGCGCTAGAATGGCGGGGGTAATCTCACAATAAGCGTTCTCACGGTTCTCGTCCCAAATCATGGCGGAAACTCCTTTCGGGTGCGTCTGCACCTGGGTGATAATGCAATTTTAACATATATATCCTTCATTTTCAACGTTAAAATGCCAGAAAAATAAAGTCGGAAACAAGAATTTTGCATAAATCTAACATTGGCTTGCAATTTCGCCCGTAAAAGCGCCGTTGTCCCAGAATCGGACAACGGCGCTTTATCCGAACTTTTTAAGGCCTTTACAACTGCCCCAATACTTCCCCAATGGGGTCTGTGATCACCAGGTCAGCCCCCAGATTCTTTGAGACGCTGGATTTGTTGATCAACACCAGCTGATTCCCCTGGTAATAGTTAATCAGCCCAGCGGCAGGGTAGACGTTCAGCGACGTGCCGCCGATGATCAGAACGTCTGCCTTAGAGATTGCATGGATTGCAGAGCCTAGGGTCTCCTGATCCAAGCCTTCCTCATAAAGTACGACATCCGGCTTGATAATCCCGCCGCAGCCGCAGCGGGGCACGCCGGTGCTGTTGAGGATGGCATCCAAGCCATGGAACTTGCCGCAACGCTCACAGTAGTTCCGGTGGACGCTGCCGTGCAGCTCGTATACGCGGCGGCTCCCGGCAGCTTGGTGCAGCCCGTCGATGTTCTGCGTAACTACCGCCCGTACCTTCCCGGTATTCTCCCATTCTGCCAGCTTCAAATGCGCGGCATTAGGCTTGGCCTCTGGGGCAAGCATCTTGGCACGGTAGAAACGAAAAAATTCTTCAGGGTTGCTTTTGTAGAAAGTATGGCTTAAAATCACTTCAGGCGGATAAGCCCATTCCTGGTGGTACAATCCCCCAGTGCTCCGAAAGTCGGGAATGCCGGATTCGGTACTCACCCCCGCGCCTCCAAAAAATACGATGTTGTCTGTGGCGTCGGTCATGGCTTTCAGCCGTCGGATGGCATCGGTCATAAAAACACCTCCCATAAAATATGAAACCGATGAAAAAGGAGATACTATATCATGAATATCCAGATTTTTGGTTCCTCCAAGTGCTTTGACACGAAAAAGGCGCAGCGTTGGTTCAAAGAGCGCCGCATCAAATTCCAATACGTCGATCTCCCTGCCAAGGGCCTCTCGCCCAGGGAGTACCAAGCGGTCAAGCAGAAGGTGGGCTTTGAGGCGCTGGTGAACGAAAAAAGCCGTGCCTATGAAAACCTGTACATGGCTTATATCACCCCCCAGGCCCGGGAGGAAAAACTCTTGGAGCATCCTGAACTCTTCCGGACACCCATCGTCCGGAACGGAAAAGACGCCACCGTCGGGTTCTGTCCGGAAATCTGGGAAAAATGGGAGTAAGTCCTGCTGGCAGCACATAGGCTGGTATCAAACGGAAAGGAGCTGGGTCCATGCATCGGGTTCCCTATTTACTGTTTCAGCGGTATCTGCGCCACAATGTTGGGATACAGAGCGCAGCGCTGGCGTTTTACCTGCTGTTCTCCCTCTTTCCATTCCTGATCTTCATCAGCGCCCTGCTGGGCCTGCTGAATCTCAACGTTACCGCTATCCTGCTGTCCCTGGGTGAACTGTTGCCGCGGGAGATCGTCGACATTGTACGGACATACCTGATCCACGTCAGCACGAATCCCAGTATGCGCCTGATGCTCTTCGGACTTTTTTTCTCCATCTGGTTTCCCATGCGGGCAACAAATGCGCTGATGGTCTCTGTGCGGACGGCATACCATCTCGGTCCGCCCCGGCGGGCACTGGCGCACCGGTTCAAGACGTTGCTGTATACGGTCCTGCTGACGTTAACGATTGCACTGACGCTGGCATTTATGACTGTCGGTGAGCGGCTGCTTTCTTACGCTGTGGGCAATTTCCGTCTGCCCCGGTTTGCGGCGGAGCTATGGGTACGGATGCGTTTTCCAGCGGCGGCAGTGGTTGGATATTTTGCGCTGTTCTTCCTCTACGCCCTTGCCCAAGACGGCTTTGCCGCCTGGAAAAGCGTCTGGCCAGGAACGCTGGCGGCCTTGGCGGCATGGATGGCGCTGAGCTGGCTGTACTCGTTTTATGTTAACAATTTTGCACACTACTCGCTGTTGTATGGTTCCATCGGCACGGTGGTTGTGCTGATGATCTGGCTGTATATGACAGCAAATGTGCTGATCCTGGGCGCAGAACTGAATGGGGTGCTTCTCTCTGTCCAAAAGGAAGGATAGACTCATTATAATTCTTTTTTCTGTTTTCGGCAAGAGGCAGTGTTCCAGCGCTCCGCGGAAGATTTAAGACTTTTGTAACAATTGATGCTGGTTTGCTTAATAATTTTCCGGTATCTTAATACTTGCAAGAGACAAAACTTCTTTTCATCCAATCTTCCTAAACCATAGAAAAACGGGTTCGCCTTTGGGTGGACCCGTTTTTCTTGCCTCGGCAGGAATCTCAAAAATTTTTCTGGCGCTCTATATTTTTTCAGCAAATGTGCCGATATATTAGATACTAGGATTCTCATGATCTGGGAGGTGTACGATGGAAATTACAAGCGTATCGGCTGCGGCCCAACAAAGCCAGGTCCAAGCTGCCGCGGCGGCAAGGGAAAAAGCTGCCGCGGCGTCTGACAGCGCTGACAGCAGCGAAAAGACGCTCTATGAAATGATGAAGGATGCGCAGGAAAAAATTGACGCCCATAAGGACAGCCTCAAAACAATGAAACCTCGCGTCCAATACAGTGACGCGCCCATCATGGCCTACTCCCGGCTCTCCCGGGCGAAGACCCACGCCCAGGTGAATGCGGCAGCGGGCTATGCCCGCCAACAGATCGCCCGGCTCAGGGCGGCGAAGTACACGGACAGCGACAATGCCAAGCAGATTCAAGCGGCAATTAACCAACTGCAAAAGGCAGTCAGCCGTGCCGGAAAGAAAAACAAAGATATTGACCGTGAAAAGCTCTCGGAAACCCGCCAGAAAAAGATGATACAGCAGAAGCGCACCCGTGCCGCCCAGCGGGAGCGGCAGGAGCTGCGCCGGAAGAAAGCGGCTCGGATGATCCGGGAATCCGGCTACATTCGGGAAGCGGAAATTGATAAGCGGATGCAGTCCTACATGTCGGCAACACAAGCGGAGCTGCGCAATCAGGCGCAAGCGCTTTCTGCGGCCATCCAGCCTTCGGCGGACGCGGTTGCGCAAGAGTATGCCGCCGCCAGTGCGGAAATTCCTGCCGCTGCGTTAGATGTTCAAGCATGAGAAGAATTTTCCCCCCCTTGGAACCAACGGTTTCAAGGGGGAATTTTTTGAGCGGTCTGCATAGGTTTGTTACGTTTATTTGCAAATATTTTAGCTGGCGTTATTTTTGGAAGATTACTATGTGAACATTTTATGTGATCTTATAGCGAAGTTTTGTTACAGTTATATGCCACATTATTTGATGGAAAAATTTTCCTGGCTGAAGATGCTTTGCCTATATTTGTGCTCCATCCTCTATGGACGGATGAAAAAATCCGTCCGTTTTGATGGCTAAAGCATTGGCGATTTCACGAAGCGCCGATTGAAACCGAAAACGAATCATGATATGATTAAGAAGAATAAATCGGAAAGAGGGGAATCTGTATGGCTTTTAACCGGATTGACGTAGAAACACGGAAACGCAGGGAGTTTTATGAGCATTTTGTCAAGGAGGTCAGATGCTCCTATTCAACAACCGTCCATTTGGATAGAACAAACCTGAAGGGATACCGCCTCTATCCTGCAATGATTTGGCTGTTGACATAAACGGTAAATGAGATGCCGGAATTTCGGACTGCTCTTACCGATGAGGGCCTTGGCATTTATGACCAAATGCACCCTGCCTACACGATTTTTCATCAAGAGAGTGAAACTTTCTCCGGGATATGGACAGAGGCGAATTCGGATTACAGTGAATTTTTGAAAACTTATGAAGCAGATATTGCGATATTCTCTTCTTCCATGGAATTTGCGCCAAAGCCGAACAGGCCCCCTAACACATTTGATATTTCAATGGTGCCTTGGTTTACCTTTACGGCCTTCGATATAAATGTTTTTGGCGAGGGGAAACATTTTCTTCCCATATTCATGATGGGAAACTTTTTCGATATGGGCGAGAAAAGAAACCTGCCTCTTGCAATCCAAGTACATCATGCCGTTTGTGACGGATATCACGTTGGAAGATTTATTGAGAGGCTGCAAGAAAAAATTGCATTGTTTTGAGGAAGATAAAAGTTCCGATTTGCAGCAAAATAAAAAGTCCCAATTCGGCGTTGTATTCCTGAGCGAAACAGTTTGGATATGGCTCTTGGAGGGTTGGAAAATGGCGAATATCCTTTCAAAAATTGATGAATTGATTGAGAAGCCTTGCTATTTGATTGATATTTTTCCGTGTACGGTGCCAGAAACAGCGGATAGACGATATTTTTTGGTGGAAGAATACTTTCAAAAAAACAGAGAGGAATGGAATGAAAAATTTTGCAAGTTGTTACTCAAATTATATTGTTATTATGACTTTTGGTGTTCATTTAGAGAAGAATTGGCGGAAAATCCAGAGCCGGATGTACTTGCTGAATGGATTCGCCATTGTTTTGAGGGAGATTGGAAGAAACGGGATTATATCAATATCATCCTGCCCGCTTGCAATGCAATGGTAATCCTGAATGGTGATGATTTGTACATAAGCGTCTATAACCCGGACAGGCGGCTTATGGATCTCATATCGCAGTTGGCCAACGCAGAAGGATTCTTTTTTTATAAAGCGCCAGGAACACAAAAGTGAATTGGGATAATAAAAATGGAAAAGCTGACGCGCCGCAATGGAAGCGGTCTGCGTCAGCTTTTGTATCATTTCAGGGGTTTGCCCGGACAAAGGCGTCGATGTCGTCCATAGATGTGGTATCCGTCAGCAGACGGCCCAGGCTGGACCACAAAGCGGCGCCCCGGTTGCTGTTGGTGTAGACGCACAGCGCGTCTTTGGTTTCCCAGTCTAACAGGGAAAGGGATTTGAAGCCTCCATTATCTCCCCAGTGCCAAAGGATGCTCGGTTCCTTCACCGACAGCCCCCAGCCCAGCCCCCATGGAATCTCCGGCGTAGCCTGGTTTTGCGGCGTGTGCTGCGCTTGGAAGGTCTCCGGACGCAGCCCGCCATGTTCCTGAAGCATATACTGCTGGAACTTCGCCATCTCAAAGGCGTTGGCATAGAGCGACCACGCTGCGTTTGGCTCCGGAGCTTCGTCCTTGTCGGAGCGCTCGTCCCGAATCTTGACGACGCTGCCATCCTCCCCAAAGCCATGAGAGAACGCCGCGCCGATCTCCGGCGTCCAATCCACGGCGCAGCCGTTCATTCCCAGGGGATGGAAAAAGTATTCCCGTAAAAGGGATTCCAAGCCCTTGCCGGTGACCTGCTCCACCATGTGCTGCAAGAGGAAATAACCCTCGCCGGAATAGCAGAACTGGCTGCCGGGGTCAAAGTGTATTTTAATTGGCTTTGCCTGCCAGTTCGGCATTCCACAGGCGTGGCAGAGGCAATGCCGAGGGGTGATCAACGCAAAGCGGGGATCGTCCGACCACGGTTCTGCTTTCAGAACGTCCATGATAGGACGGTCTAAGCCCACCTTTCCCTCGTCCACCAGCCGCAGGACCAGCGTTCCAAACAGCGTCTTCGTCAGGGAGGCTGACTCAAACATGGTGTCTTCCGTCATGGGACTTCCAGCAGCGTCCTTCACGCCGAAAGCAGCGGCATAATGTATTTCACCCTTGTGCAGCAGCGCCAGTGTAACGCCTGGAATGCCCACGCGCTCCATTTCAGCCCGCACCAGCGGAGCAATTGCTTCTGGATTCTGCAAAAATTCGCTTCGGATTTGCATGATGGTTCATCTCCTTTAACATTCAGACGGATTACCAGCTAGGGAAGACGCCCCTCCGGATGGAGGGGCATCTTTCAGGTTTTCCTGCAAATACTTGCGGTGCAGCGGTTACATTCCAATCATCACAGCGCCGCCGACTAGGACCATTTGGGCAGCCAGCTCGATGAAGAACAGAGGCAGGAACCACTTGACCCATTTTTCGTAGGGAATGTCAGACGTACCGCAGACGATCACGATCTGGCTGGTGGGCCACAGCAGGTTGGACAGGCCGTCGCCGAACTGGAACGCCAAGCAGGCCACATCGCGGCTGACGCCCAGTGCGTCGGACAGCGGAGCCATAATGGGCATGGTAACCGCCGCCTGGCCGGTTGCGGAAGAAATGGGCAGATTGATCACGGTCTGAGCGATCAGGATCATTTGAGCGGAGAGGGCGGAAGGCGCCTGCTTCAGCAGTTCAGCCAGGGCATGGATGACCGTGTCGGTGATCACAGCATCATTCATAACCACCAGGATGGCGCGGGAGATGCCAGCAATCAGGGCGCCCCAGGCGATGCCCTTAACGCCTTCCATAAATTCATCGACGAACTGGTCGCCGCTCCACCGGCAAATCAGCGCCGCGACGACGGCCATCATGATAAACAGGCCGCACAGTTGGGTGTTGCCCCATCCGTACATCATCAAGCCGACCATCAGGATAATCAAAGTAACCAGCAAATCCAGCAGGATTAGGATATCCTTGAGGGTCAGCTTGTACTCGTCCAAGGAACCCTCGCCGAAGGAGTGGATGCAGGGACGGCCATACACGGCAGACTTGGTGGGGTCCTTGCGGATTTTGAAGCCATAGCGCAGCAGATAGACAATCGCGATACCTACCAGCACCACGAAGCTCAGCCAGCGGTATCCCTGGTTGGAATACATAGCAACCTCGGAGATGCCTTGGGAGATGGCCACGTTGTAAGGGTTCAAGGTGCCGCAGGTGAAGCCGATGTACTCGCCCAGGGCCAGAATGGCAAAGCCAAACATGGCGTCGTAGCCCAGGGCGACGCCCAGTCCCACAATCAATGGGTAGAATCCATACAATTCGCTCAACATGCCGAACACAGAGCCGCACAGGGCGAAAGCGATCATCAAGACCACCGCCAAGGCGACCGCTTTATTGCCCAGCTTTTTCATAATTACGCCGATTCCCGCATGGAAAGCCCCGGTTCTTACCATAATGCGGAAGCTGGAGCAGCAGATCATGATCATGAAGATCGTGCTGGCCGACTCCACCGTACCAGTGTACAGCGCACGGAACACACCGAACACACCAGTGGGGGAAGTGGTTGCCTTGTCAACATAGTGGAACGAGCCGTCCACAGCCAGGTTGCGCATTGTTCCATTGACTTCTACCTGTACATAGTCATACTCTCCAGGCGGGACAATCCAGCTCAGGATCGCCACAAACACGACCATGATGAAAACCACGATCCAGGTATTGGGCATCTTAAAGCCCTTTTTTGCCAGTTTTGGGGTTTCCTTGTTTGACATTTGAATGCTCCTCTCTCATTATCATATTTATAAAACGCCAGCCCGGTACTGACCTTTTATACAAGGAAGATTTTACGCCCTAGAACTCAAAATTCGCGTGTACCTGCATCTCCTTTTCCCAGAGCATGCATTTGCCCATCGCAAATACAGAATCTACGTTGAGATCCCCGTCCAGCAGAACGATATCGGCATCGGAGCCGTCCGCGAGACAACCCTTTGCAGGATAGAGCCGCAGAGCCTTGGCGACGTTTTCCGTCACGGGGGCCAAGGCCTTCTCCAAAGGACAGCCCTGCATCTGCACCATAGCGCGGACGGTGTTGTGCAGCGCAGCAATGCTGGCAGCGCTGATCCCTACCATCTCTTTTTTCTCGTTCCAGACCGGCAGACTGCCATTGCTGTCTGTGCTGATAGTGACCATCCCGTCAGGGGCCTCATCAATCGCCTGGACCAGCAGGGCGGTGCGGTTGCGCATATCCTCCGGATCACAGGTGAAGTCGATGTACCCGCCCAGCCGGGCGAAACGGATGGCAGCGTCATATTTTGCCGCCAGATGGGTGGGGCGGAAGTTCCAGATCGGAATTTCCGTCTCTGCCACGATGTCAAAAAGCAGATCCAGCTGGGCCTTTCCGCTGCCGGTGTGGAGGTGGACGATACCGGGCTTGCCGGAAAGCATCCCCGCAACACGGGCGTCGGAAGCCAGCTTGATGAGGGATTCCTTCGTCATGTTGCTGGAGCGGTGGTCCGAGATGGCGATTTTTACGCCGATGATCTCATCCACGAATACGATGTCGTCCATCACGCTCCCGGTAAGCGTTGGGGAAGGATAATTGTAGTTGCCGGTAAGGCAGTAGGCCGTGAGGCCAAATTCCCGCAGGGCCTTCGTTTTGGCCACAAGGTTTCCGACACTGCGGGTGGTGCCGTCGGTGCCCAGCAGACCCACCAAGGTGGTAACGCCCGCTTTTACCGGCTCGCTGAATTTCAGCGGCGGGACCTGGGTGATAAAACTTCCCTCACCCCCTCCGCCTACAATGTGGACATGCTGGTCGATGTAGCCGGGAATGGCGGTCATGCCGCCGCCGTCCAGGATTCGCAGGCCGTCATATGTACAGGCAATCTGGTCCGCAATACGCTCGATCTTTTGGTTCGCAATCAGAATCTCGCTGGGTTTCCATGCTCCATCGCGGTAAACTTTTACGTTTTTCAACAGCTGGATCATAGGAAAGATACGCCTCCTCTCACCTGTTTATTTCCGCAGGCTGCGGCCCAAACGGTCGTTAACCGTTTTGCCATGGTCAACCGCGATCTGTCCATTCAACAGAACATAATTGATTCCCTCCGGCGGGAGGTTGGGCTGCTCAAAGGTCGCCTTGTCCTGAAGCTTGTTTAGGTCGAAGATTACCACATCGGCGTCCGCGCCAGGGCGGAGGGTTCCTTTGTTGCTTAAACCCAGCTTCCGGGCGGGCATGGCCGTCATTTTGGCGATGGCGGCGTCCAGGCTCAGGCGGCCGGTTTTGACGTAATTGCACAGGAAGCGGGGGAAGGTTCCCGCTGCCCGGGGATGGCCCTGGCCGTTGCTCATAAGGCCGTCGCTGGCAAGCATAATGCTCGGGTGCAGGAGGGCCATGTCAACGTCCTTCGGTTTCATCACATGGCAGACGGTAATGGTGCGGGGGGCTTCTGCGCGAAGCTCCCGGAACATCGCCTCTGTGCAGCGCTGGCCCTTATATTTGCCGTCGCAGATCTCAATCACAGAGTAATCCGTGTGATAACGCTCCAGAAATCCATCGTCGTAAGTGGTTTCACCGATCCGGGTGCTGAAGGCATAGTAGGGGTAGCAGTCGCCGGTGAGTTCCATACCGTTGGCACGGCAGCGGTCCATCATTTCCAGCAGTCGCTCCATTTGCCCGAAGCCGCCCATACTGCCCACGTGGGAGTTCTGCACCGGCACATCCAAGGCCCGGCCGATGTCAAACAGCTCGTTCACAGCGCGGAAGATAAACTCAGCGTCGTCCCGGACATGGGCGGCAACAAACTTACCGGCTTTCTTACAGCCCCGGGCCGTTTCCACCATCTCCTCCATAGAAACGCCTGGAACGTAACGGATGCCGAAGGAAACGCCGACGCAGCCCGCTTCCAAAGCCTCCTGGGTCATTGCCGCGATTTTTTTCAGCTCATCCGGCTGGATGGCGGTATACTTGTCCCCATGGCCCGCCGCTTCCCGGAAGGAGGTGTGTCCGGCCAGCAAACCCATGTGAATGGCGCCGCCGTCCCGGTCCATGAGGTCGAGATACTTGACGGGGGACACGGTGTTGATGCCGCAGTTGCCGCCGATAGCCGTCGTGACGCCCATGCGGAGCATTGAGAGGGTGATATCGGGGATAAGGCGGTCATTTTCCGCATCATAGGGGTCCTCGTGCATATGGATGTCCAAAAAACCGGGGCAGACGTACTTGCCGGCGGCATCCAGGACCACATCAGCCTCTGGCTCTTCCGCGGTGAACGCCAGGACTTTCCCGTCTGCGATGAGAAGGTTGTTTTTGGAGTGGATATGGTTTGCGGGGTCGACGATGGTGCCGTTTTTGATCAGCGTTTTCATACCCTTCACCTGTTATCCTTTCAACGATTCCGGAACCAGCTGGCAAGCAATCACATCCTGATAGCTTTGCCGCCGGACCATCAATTCCTCCTGCCCGTCCTTGACCAGGACCACTGCTGGGATGGGGATGCCGTTGTAATTGCTGGCCATCGTGTAGCCGTAAGCGCCGGTAGAGAAGACTGCCAGACAGTCCCCTCGCTCCACTTTAGGCAGCTGTGCGTCGCGGATGATAACGTCGCCGCTTTCACAGCACTTGCCGCATATGGTCACGGTTTCTTCAGCAGGCATATCCGCCTTATTCGCAAGTGTGCTGCGGTAAACTGCCTGATACAGTGCTGGGCGGATGTTGTCCGTCATGCCGCCGTCCACTGAGGCATACTTGCGCACATCTTTGATTTCCTTGATGGAGCCGATGGTATACAGTGTAATGGCAGCGTCGCCCGCGATGCTCCGGCCTGGTTCCACCACCAACGCCGGACGGGGGACACCCATCTCATCAAAGCAGGCCGCGACCCGTTCCATCATGGGTGCAAGATATTCACGGTAAGGCATTCGCTCCTCGTTGGTGTAGGTGATGCCGAAGCCGCCGCCCAGATTCAGCTCCCGGGTATCGACGCCATAACGGGCTTTCACCTGCCGTACCAGATCCAGGACGATTTCTATCGCCTGGATATATGGGGAAATTTCAAAGAGCTGGGAACCAAGGTGGAAGTGAAAGCCCAGGAAGTCCACATAAGGAGAGCGGATGGCGGCTTCCACGGCCGGGTAGATCACGTCCTCATCCAGCGGGAAACCGAATTTGGAATCTTTTTTGCCGGTGATAATATAGTCATGACTATCAGCCTTTACGCCGGGGGTGACACGGTAGAGGACTTTCATACGCTTACCTTTGACCTTGCAGATGGCTTCAATGTCCTCCAGCTCGTGCGCGCCGTCGACAATGATCCGGCCCACGCCGCTCTCCACGGCCAATTCCAGTTCGCTGATGAGCTTGTTGTTGCCGTTGAACTCGATCCGTTCCGCTGGAAAGCCTGCCGCCAAGGCGGTGTTCAGTTCGCCGCCGGACACCACGTCCAGGCACATCCCCGCGTTTGCCACCAGACGGGCCATGCCCAGGCAAAAGAAGGATTTTGCGGCATAAGCCACCCGTGCGCCAGGCCAGCCGTCGATGAAATCCCGCCGCAGCTCGGCAAACCGCTCCTCGATAGCGGTCTGCGAATAGACGTATAGGGGCGTTCCGTATTTTTGTGCCAGCTGGGTAGTGTCGCAGCCGTCAAAAAAGAGCGTCCCATTCCTGGTTTCGATCATATCCAATCCTCTCCCGTTCTTCTTAATAGGTTATACGAATGATTCCCATTTTTCAAGGCATATCATGCTTTTTTACAAGGCGTTTCATGCTTTTTTGTACAGAATTTCTAGGAAAGCACATCCTGTGCCAATTTGTCAAAAATCCGCAAACCCGTTGCGCCGCATAGAAAAACGCAAGCACATACAAAGTTGTGCTTGCGAAATCTTCCATCATTCTGGACGGAATCCCCTTTCGCTTTCCAAAATTTTGGAATCGCCTGGGCCGCTGGACATTTTATAGTTTCCGTCCTCGATTTGATAATATTGCAACCGGGCGTAGAAGCTGGATTTTTTCATCTCCAGCATTTCCATAGCGCGCCGCTTATCCCCCTCCGCCAACATCAATGCCCGGCGAAGAGCCTGCTCCTCGGCGTATTCCAACTGCGCTTTCATGCTGCCTCCAGGAACCTGACGGCCTTGGATACTCCAAAGCGGGCTGCCGGGATGGGACAGTTCAATGTCTTCCTCGCCGATGATGCTGGTCTCGCTCACCGCCACGGCCCGCTCCACTACATTCCGCAGTTCCCGGATGTTGCCGGGCCAGTCGTACCGCAGTAACTTTTCCACCGCTGCGCCGGATAATTTTTTCGGCGCCGTGCCGTATTGGCTGCAAATGTCTTCCGTGAGGCTGCGGCTGAGGAGATACAAGTCGGATATCCGCTCCCGCAGGGGCGGGATATGGAGGTGGAAAACGTGGATACGGTAATATAAATCCTCCCGGAAGTGCCCCTTCTGGACGGCTTTCCAAAGGTCCTGGTTTGTAGCGGAGAGGATGCGCACGTCCACGTCTGTGGGTTTGGTGGCCCCTACCCGGTAAAACCGCTTGTTTTGGATGGCGTAGAGCAGCTTCACTTGGGTGCTCATAGGAATTTCGCCGATTTCGTCCAGGAAGATGGTGCCGCCGTTGGCCTGCTCAAAGTAACCGGGTTTTCCGCCGGGCAGCGCGCCAGTGAATGCGCCGCCGGTGTAGCCAAACAGCTCGCTTTCAAAGAGGTCCCGCGGAATGGAGCCGCAGTTGACCTCGACAAACGGCCCGCCGGGACGGCAGAGGCGGTGGATTTCCTGGGCCAGCTGGGACTTGCCTGTCCCGCTCTCGCCGGTAATGATAATGTTGCTTTGGGACTGCGCTGCTTTAAAGGCCAGATATTTGACCCGCTGGATGGCTGGAGAACTGCCGGAGAAGTTCGGGAAGGCCGTAATAGGCACACGGGTAGTCCGGCTCTCCAGGGCCAGATTGGCACGCTCGATTTTGGTGATCAGGTCGTTGCGCTGCTGGAGCAGCTGATGCATTTCGGACAAATCCGTAAATTTAAGGACAGCTCCCTGCACCTGCCCGCTTTCCAGCACTGGAAGGATGGAGCAGGATACCAGCCGCTGGTTGATATATAGGTCTTCATCCAGGGTGATGCCGCTTTCTCCGGTGAGGAGGCGGTCCATGCGCCGGGTGAGTTCACAAGGCTCAAAAACCTCGAAGAAGTCCCGCCCAATGATACTGAACTCCGTGGTGCCTAGATTTTTGGATTGAAAAGCAGCTCCTTCCAGCAGGGGGCGCAGGGCTTCCCGCCGGGTACTGTATCCCTTTTCCTGGTAAAATTTTACCTCTCTGCTCTGGCCGTCCACCACCACAAGATGGGCAACGGAATGAAGGTAGCGGAGGTAATATTCTGTCCCGTCCACAGAGACGGTAAGCCGCTTTTCACAGCGGTCCATGGTCAACACCACATCCAACCCGGCAATGGAGCCGGACAGGCTGAGCGTATAGGGAGCAGCGTTCCGGCCGCAGCGGCGGTATAATGCCTTGCCTCCGCCGGCGCGGTAAAACCCGGCGGCAAGCACCACATCTCCTAGCCGCAGTTCCGGGTCTTTTACCCCTATGCACTCCAATATGTCCGGGGTCATGCCGCCATCGTCGTCGCCCAGCATATTATCAACGATCAGCACCACATCCCCAGGCTGGATCGACCCGGCGGGATGGGAACGGCCGCCCTTGAGGACAATACCGGTGATTTCCTTCGCTTTGCGGTTGAAGTGGGTAACAAGTCCCCCCGCGTTGACGCAAACAACGCCTTCATCCACAATATCCAGTACAACGCCGCTCAATCGGTCATCCATATATTTCCATCCTTTTTTCGCCGCAAGGTTTCCATTTTTTATTAGGATATCACAACCTTTGCCGCTTTGCAATCACGATTGCAAGGATGCCCGTTTAAAAAAAGAATCAAGAATCTCCTTGACATCGGTCGACGGGATGTTATCATAATAGAGTAGCCATAGGCTTGTGGCTATCGGCCCCAGCGTTTGCAGCGGGAAACCACCAGCAATCCGCCCAGCAGAACCAGCATGGATATACCTAGTAAGATATAGGTTGTGCGGTTTAGCGTATTGGATGGCGTGCCGGACCCGTCGGAGAAGGACATCGCAGACGGCATCCCACCTCCCTCAGGGGTCATGGAAACGTTCCCTGGTTCACGGGGCGCTTCTTCCGGCGGTTCTCCAGACATTCCAGCCGGCGCCTGGCCGCCGCGGCCGCCACCGAAGTCTCCGCCAAAGCCGCCGGGACTCATTGTGCCCATATCGGAAAGCGTCAAGCCGGAGGCGTCGACCAGCGCCGCATGATCGGCGGACTGGCCCTCGCTGGTGGAGGGAATTGTCCCCGCCAGTTGTCCCAGTACGCTCTCGCGGCGCAGCTGGCAGAACGTTTTCAGTGCTTTGACGCCCGCCTCAAATTCCGCATAAGTACAGAACTTGGTAGGGTCTTTTTCTACATAAGGCGCAATCAACGCATAAGCCGCATCAATGAGCGCAAGATCATCGACGGTTTCCAGAAACGCCGCAAAATATTGGTGGTACAGCTGTGCAGATTCCTCACTGCTGAAAATCCAATCAATCATCGGCCGGTCTCCGGAACCGGTAACGGACAGCGGCGTATCAATCGGGTCATTGACCGTGCTTGCGGCATCGTTGGTTTGAAAACCGCCAAAGGCTAAGTTGTAATCCCAGGGGATCATGGACAACTGTCCGTCTTCCTCATAGAGATAGTAGTTGTGAACCAGAGCGCCAGTATAACTGTCTCCGTTGCAGACGTAGTTGTGGACGGCAAAGTACCGCAGCACTTGGTCAACGTCCACTGCTTCCGCGCCGTCCTCACTAAGGGCTTTTAATGCTTGGATGAGGCGGGTTTGGTCGGCTGCCGCAATATCGGTTTTCGCATTATTGAAAATGTTGGAATAGTTCTCCGTGTCGTCGCCGGTGTATTGCAGCTTTACATCGCTGGAACCCATCCCGCCGGCCATATCGTCCGGCCTTCCACCGCCTTCCCCTGGTCCACCGCCGAAGGGTGTTTCTTCCTGCCCGCCAGGAAAGGTTCTGCCAGGTTCCTGGCCGGTATCCTCTGTATCAGGAGAATGTTCCGAAAAATGGCCAAATCCGGGCGGTTGACCTCCTCCGGACCGGAAATCCTCAAATCCAGCGTCTTCAAAACCAAGGTCATCCATATTAAAATCGCGGCCATTGCCCCGGCCGCCGCCAAAGCCTGTACTATCAGGTTTGTAGAGGCTGCCATACTGACTGCCGTAATTGCGCTGGAGAAATCCGTCTTCTACGCCTTCCACCGCGAGATACAACCCCCAATCTTCCCCATTGACCGTGATGTATACATAGCTGCAAAGCGGTGCATTGACGCCGTTGGCTGCCATCATTTGATAGACCAGGTAGTCTTTCATGTAGGTGTTGTCTTGGATGATATTGTTCAGGCAGAGCTTATCCAAACCGTAATAGGTCTTGCCGCTCTCATACTGGTCGAACTCGATCTTGAAGCTGTAGCGGTCGCTGTCCAGGGCAGAGACCATGCTGAGGGATGTGTTGCCCTTGGCGCGGATGCCTACGTTTTTATAGGCTTCGTTGTCAATTACAACGGAACAGACTGCGTATTCCTCATCCTCACAGGTTTCGAGGAAGGAATCCCAATCGTCCATGACGATCTGGATTGTGTGAACCCTAGAGGCGTCAAACAGCCGGGTTTCGTAACCCATGGCCTTGGATGCGGACTGGACACCGAACGCTTTACCGTTTAGAAACAGCGCCGTTATAAGCAAGGAGAAGATCGCGGCGGCAATGCAGATTCGGTCGATGTATTTGTGGGTCGCCATATGCGCCTCCTTATCCCATATAATCCCCGTTGTAGCTTACCAGTACGGCGCTTTGAACACCGTCCAGTTCCGAAAGGGCGTTGATAAAATCTGTGTTGTCGTTTTTCAGACGAATTTCCAGGTTCAGTTCGATCTGGCCCTTCTGGGCAGTTTTGCTCTTGACTACGCAGCGCTCCGTATTCTTTTCCAGGAATGCTTTCGCTTGGGTTTCACAGGCGTGGTTTTCGCATTGCAGTACGACGATGTATGGATTGATATGGGTTTTCCGATTCACGAAGACCAGCAGGGTTAGTCCCGTAAAAGCGCTGCCAATGACGGCCAAGGGGATCATGCCCGCCGCCAGGACGATGCCAACCGCGATCGACCAGAACAAGAACGCAATGTCAAGGGGTTCTTTGATGGCGGTACGGAAGCGGACGATGGACAGTGCGCCCACCATGCCGAGGGAAAGGACAACGTTGCTGGTGACAGCGAGGATAACGATGGTGGTAATCATGGTGAGCGCCACCAGGGTTACACCAAAGCTGGAGGAGTACATGACGCCTGCGAAAGTCTTTTTGTAAACCAGGAAGATGAACAGGCCGATCCCGAAAGCCAATACCAAGGCGATCACCATATCCAAGAGGCTGACGCTGGTGACATTTTCCAGGAAGCTGGATTTGAAGATATCATTAAAAGTCATCGAAAAAGCTCCTTTTTGTGTTTTTTAGTAAGTTAACCGTAAATGCGGCAGGCGGCGTACTTGGAAAAGGCCATAGCGTGCCGTCCGCCCAGCTGTACGGCATCCTGGATGACAGCGGGAAGGAATGCGTCCCACTTGACTTCTAAGATCGTTGGCGCGTCCCCTGCCGGAACGGTAACACAGTCCGGATTGAGGAAATCGGTACAGCGCAGGCCCGTCCGAATATCATAGTCCAGTGTGACGCGGACATTCCCCGGTGCGTAAACAAAGGGTTCCCGGGTATAATCTACGATTGTCTTGGGCCGCAGGCCCTGGGATTTCATCTTGCTGTACAGCTCCTGTACCAGCGGCCGACCGCTGGTTGGCATCCAGTCCCATTGGCCGTCGGTGATTGCCTGGGCTTCGGCGGCAGTGAGGGGCGCTTGGTACTTCGTTCCCAGACCGTTGAGCTTGCTCTTTTTCTCCAGATGCAAGAGAGAGACGTCCCCGTTATAGTACCGTATCCGGAATTTTTCCCGCCGGTTTACGCCATCGATCTTCTCCCGGAGGGCTTTGTCGGCGAGGTTATCAAAATACAGGCTCCGTATCCAATAGCGTCCGTCACGGGCGTGTTCGTCTGGCTGCGCCACCGCCCGCAGCCGCTGGCGGATGGCAATCCGGTCGGCGAGGTTGATCGCATGTTTCCATTCGTGCCGGTATTGCGGCATAGGTTTCTCACGTCCTTCCCGAAGATTGTGCCGCCACTTTAGCATTGGTTTCTGAAGCAATACTGAAAAAACCAGCCATTTGAAAAACTTTTTCCATCTCCCGCCGAAAGCTTTTCAGCGTAAATTCAGCCCCAGAGGATACACTGGGCGGCAAGCCCAAATTTCACCGCCAAAAATGGAGGTACTTCATGACGATTATAGAAATCACCGCTATGCTAGGCGCCATCGCTGTCTTGATGTTCGGCATGTCTACCATGACCGACGGCTTGGAAAAGCTGTCCAGCGGCAGGCTGGAACGGCTGCTGGAGCATTTGACTGACAATGTGTTTAAGGGCGTACTATTCGGCGCGGTAGTCACGGGTCTGATCCAGAGCTCCACTGCCACGACGGTGATGTGCGTCGCCTTCGTTAACGCCGGCGTCATGAAGCTGGAGCAGACCGTGGGCATCATCATGGGGGCGAATATTGGCACCACCGTTACCGCTCAGCTGCTGAGTCTGGGCGATATTTCCACGGACAACCCGTTCCTTATGATGCTGAAACCTGCTGTCCTCGGCGGGATTCTGGCAGTGTTGGGCATTATTTTCTACTTATTTATCAACGGCGGCGGCAAGCGCTTTTTTGGACAGATCCTGCTGGGTATGGGCCTGCTGTTCATCGGCATGAGCAGTATGGAGACGGCAATGGCGCCTATGCAAAGCTCCTCTGCCTTCCAGCAGATGTTTGCCTCGTTCTCCAACCCCGTCCTGGGCGTGATTGTCGGCGCACTTGTAACGGCGCTGCTGCACAGCTCGGCAGCTTCGGTGGGCATCCTTCAGGCACTGAGCGCCACGGGTGTAATTTCATTCAACATTGCATTCCCGCTGATCATGGGGCAGAACATCGGCACCTGTCTGACGTCGCTGGTGTCTTCGGTCGGAGCCAGCAAAAATGCGAAGCGTACCGCCGCCCTGCATCTGATTTTCAACATCACCGGCACTCTGATTTTCCTGGTTGTGCTATATGGCGGCAACGCCTTATTCCATTTCTCCTTCTGGGAAGCCATCATGGACCGCGGAGCGATTGCCAACCTGCATCTGACGTTTAACATCAGCTGTACGGTGATTCTGCTGCCGTTCCATAAGCAGCTGGTGAAACTGGTGGAACGGGTTACCCCCGGCGGCGAGGGAGAGATCTCCATGTTGGATGAACGGTTCTTAGCAACCCCTTCCCTGGCGCTGGAGCGGGCTGAGAGCATGGTGATGCAGATGGGCGCCTCGGCGCAGGAGAATATCCAGATAGCGGTGGAGCTTTTGGAGCGTTTCGACCTAAAAAAGCTGGAGCGTCTGAATGAGACCGAAGCTACGTTGGATAAGATGGAGGGACTGCTGGACAGTTACCTGGTCAAGCTGACGGACCGTACCCTGTCCCAGGAGGAAAGCAGCAAGGTATCGGTACTGCTGCACACGCTGTCCGATTTTGAGCGGATGGGTGATTATGCGGTCAACGTGTCGGAATGCGCGGTGGTGCTGAATGACCGGAACTTGTCGTTCTCCCCCCGTGCCAAGAAAGAGCTGGACGTACTCACCCGTGCGGTGGAAGAGACGGTGGAAAAGACGCTGCAATGTTACCGTACCCATCAATGGTCGGACGCGCTTCAGGTAGAGCCGATGGAGGAAGTGGTAGACGTGCTGGCAGCGGAGCTGAAGGATTGGCATGTGGAGCGGCTCAAGGATGGAAAGTGTACCATTGAGCTGGGTACCCAGTTTTTAGAGCTGCTGATCAACCTGGAGCGCATCTCTGACCATTGTTCCAACGTGGCGCTGAACGTCTTGCGGGAGTTGTCCTCTAAGAGCGATCTGGTGTGGACGGACAGCCACGATTATATGCGGCAGCTGCACCATGGCGCGGACCCGGTGTTTGATCAGCTGTTCCAAGAGTACCGGGAGCGGTATTTTCGGGATTTGGAAGAGGCTTGATTTCATGTCCCCAGCACGAATGTTAAAGGGGAAACGTAAATTTTGGGGGTTGACAAATGGGAGGAAATCTTGTAAAGTGTACGTGCAAATAGTGAAATGCAATGACAGGGAAAAAGCCTGCTCACTCCCGCATACAGAGAACTGCCGGCTGCTGCGAGGCAGGGCGGAGAGCTGCGCGTCACTGGCCCTTGAGCATTCCCGCTGAGGCTGGCTGCCCAGCTTAGGCGGGAACGGGGTTCCTCACCGTTACCATGCGAGGCGGGATTCGTCCGGCATGCCGGGCTGATGCCGAAAGCGGGCATTTATCGTGCCAATAAGAGTGGTACCGCGGAAGCCGTCGCTTCCGTCTCTTTTCCCAAGAGACGGAGGCGTTTTTTGTTGCGAAAACCCAATTCTTTAGGAAGGAAGAACGGACCTTGAGACAGATCAAAGTGTTTGACACAACCCTCCGGGACGGCGAACAGTCCCCAGGATGCAGCATGAACCTGGCAGAAAAGATCGAGATGGCTAAACAGTTGGAAAAATTAGGCGTCGATATCATCGAAGCCGGCTTTGCCATCGCCTCCCCTATGGACCGCAAAAGCGTTCAGGCGATTGCTGCCGCCGTCTCCAGCTGCACCGTCGCCAGTCTCGCCCGCTGCACAAAGGGGGACATTGACGCCGCCTGGGATGCCGTAAAGGAAGCAAACCATCCCCGTATCCATGTTTTCCTGGCAACCAGCGATATTCACATGGAATATAAGCTGCAAATGACCCGGGAACAGGTTTTGCAGCGTATCCGTGAAATGGTGGCCTATGCCAAGAGCTTCTGTGAAGACATCGAGTTTTCCGCTGAGGACGCCTCCCGCTCCGATTGGGCGTTCTTGGCCCGCTGCTATGAAAACGCGATTGCCGCCGGAGCCACTACGCTGAACGTCCCGGATACCGTTGGCTATTCCACCCCACAGGAGATGCGCGACCTGATTAGCTACCTGCGGGAGAACGTCAAGGGGATTGCGGAGGTTGACATCTCCGTTCACTGCCACAACGACTTAGGCATGGCCGTTGCCAATACCCTGGCTTCCGTCCAGGCGGGCGCAACGCAGATGGAGTGTACCATCAACGGCATCGGTGAGCGGGCGGGCAACGCCAGCCTGGAAGAACTGGTTATGGCCATCCGTACCCGCCGTGATTACTATGGCGCGGATACCAATATCAACACCCGGCAGATTTACCGCAGCAGCAAGCTCCTCAGCACCATCACCGGTGTGCCGATCGCCCCCAGCAAGGCCATTGTCGGCGCGAACGCCTTCGCCCATGAGTCCGGCATCCACCAACACGGCGTCATCGCCAATGCCCAGACCTATGAAATCATGAACTCCGCAGAGGTGGGCATCCCCCAGAACACCCTGGTCCTGGGCAAACATTCCGGCAAGCACGCTTTGCAGGAAAAA
Organism: Oscillibacter sp.; assembly: GCA_022795445.1. Taxonomy (GTDB): domain Bacteria; phylum Bacillota; class Clostridia; order Oscillospirales; family Oscillospiraceae; genus Oscillibacter. The sequence goes on from JAAWGR010000025.1 coordinate 22,139, forward strand.
CTGGCCTCCATGGGCTATGAGCTTTCCGAGGAGGAATTGGAGGGCGTCTTCACCCGCTTCAAGGCCATGGCAGACCGCAAGAAGAACATCACCGGCTCCGACCTGGAAGCCCTGGTGCTGCACCGCCGCAACAACAAAATCAACGTCCAGACAGGGGCCTGCCAACTGGTGAGCCACGTCATCAATACCGGCGACGGTATGCCCAACACCGCTTATATCAAGCTCCAGCGGGAGGACGTAACCATGGAGGACGTCGCCATCGGCAGCGGCCCTGTGGATTCCTCCTTCAAGGCCATTAACCGGATGCTGGGCGTGGACGTCCGCCTGGACGGCTTCAGCCTGAACGCCGTCACCGATGGGGAGGATGCCATCGGCGAGGCTGTCGTGAAAATTGTGGCCCCTGACGGCGAGCCGTATACCGGTACCGGCCTTTCCACCGACATTATCGAAGCATCTATCCGCGCATATGTCAACGGCATCAATAAAATGATCGAGAATACCGGATATCCCACAAAGGAGTGACAAAAACAATGGGAATGACCATGACACAGAAAATCCTGGCTAAACACGCGGGCCTTGAGAGCGTCCGGGCCGGGCAGCTCATCCAGGTCAAGCTGGACCTGGTGCTGGGCAACGACATCACCACCCCCGTTGCCATCAACGAATTCGAGGCGGCGGGCTTCAACAGCGTTTTTGACAAGAGCAAAATCGCCCTGGTGATGGACCACTTTGTCCCTAACAAGGACATCAAAGCTGCTACCCAGTGCAAGCAGTGCCGTACCTTTGCCCGGCGCTTCGACATCGATAACTATTTCGATGTAGGCGATATGGGTATTGAACACGCCCTCCTGCCGGAAAAAGGCCTTGTAGGCCCCGGCGAAACCGTCATCGGCGCTGACTCCCACACCTGTACTTACGGTGCGCTGGGTGCGTTCTCCACCGGCGGCGGCTCCACGGATATGGCCGCGGCTATGGCTTCGGGCGAACTGTGGTTCAAGGTGCCCTCCGCCATCAAGGTCAACCTCACCGGCAAGCTCAGGCCCTACGTTTCCGGCAAGGACGTTATCCTGACGCTGATCGGTATGATTGGCGTGGACGGCGCACGCTACCAGTCCTTGGAATTCACCGGCCCCGGCGTGGCGGAGCTGAGCATTTACGACCGCCTCACCATCTCCAATATGGCCATCGAGGCCGGCGGTAAAAACGGCATTTTCCCGGTGGACGACATTACCCGGGCTTATGTCGAAGGCCGCGTCAACCGTCCTTGGACGGCCTTTGAGGCAGACCCCGACGCGGAGTATGAGCGTACCGTGGAGATCGACTTGAGCCAGGTGGACTGCACCGTCGCCTACCCGCATCTGCCGGAAAACGCCCATCCCGCCAAGGAGGGCAAGGAGATTGCCATTGATCAGATTGTGATCGGCTCCTGCACCAACGGCCAGTTGGCCGATATGGAAGCCGCCGCCGCAATCCTGAAGGGCAAGCATCTTGCCAAGGGCGTCCGCGGCATCATCATCCCCGCTACCATGAGCGTCTACCGGGAATGCATGCGCCGCGGTTACACCGACATCTTTATGGACGCGGGCTGCATCGTCTCGACGCCTACCTGCGGCCCCTGCCTGGGCGGTTACATGGGCATCCTCGCCGCCGGGGAACGCTGCGTTTCCACGACGAACCGGAACTTTGTCGGCCGCATGGGGCATGTGGACAGCGAAGTCTACCTCGCCTCGCCCGCTGTGGCGGCGGCTTCCGGCATCGCTGGACATATCTGCCATCCGGAATCCCTGTAATCCCAAAATCGCAAGGCAAGGAATGGAGGTCATCTGGGCTTTGAACATTTCGTGGGACGCAGAAAAATATACCAGCGATTTTTCCTTCGTCCATCAATATGGAAATTCCCTGCTTGACCTGATTGATGGGGAAAATTTGACGGTGCTGGACCTTGGCTGCGGCAATGGCGCGCTGACAAAAGAATTGGCCGTCAGAGGCCATGACGCGGAAGGAATGGACGCGTCCGAAGAACTGCTTCATACAGCCCGGACCAATCATCCGGAGCTGCGCTTTCAGCAGGGAGACGCCGTGCGCCTCCGGACAGAGAAACCATATGATGTAGTTTTCTCCAACGCGGTTTTCCATTGGATCGACAGGGAATTGCAGCCGGAAATGCTCGCCCGCATTTTCGACGCGCTGAAGCCGCAGGGGCAGCTCATCTTTGAGTTTGGCGGCTATGGCAACAACGCTTTGATTCACGGCGCGCTGCGCAGGGAGTTCGAAAAGCGGAAGCTGGCTTATCATATGCCCTTCTATTTCCCAACCATTGGGGAATATACCTCTCTACTGGAGCAGGGTGGATTCCTTGTGCGTTCCGCGCTGCTGCTGGACCGGCCCACTAAACTGAACGGCGGCGACGGCTTATACGATTGGGTCCGCATGTTTGTCAAAACACCTTTTGAAGGGCTCCATCCGGCGGTTGCGGAAGAGATCATCCAGTCAGCTGTCGAGGAATTGAGAGCCGTTTTGTATCACGGCGGAAGCTGGTATGCAGATTATGTGCGGCTGCGCTGCAAAGCCGTCAAGGCGCCGCCCGAAAGAGAAGCAATTTTTACTTTATGAAGGATCAAAAAGAGGTTTGATACTATGAAAGTACAAGGAACCGTTCATAAATTCGGGGATCACGTCGACACCGACGTAATTATCCCCGCCCGCTATCTGAACACCCAGGACCATAAGGAACTGGCTTCCCACTGCATGGAGGATATTGACAAGGACTTCATTAAGAAGGTCAAGCCCGGCGATATCATCGCTGCCGGCGTTAACTTCGGCTGCGGCTCCTCCCGGGAACATGCCCCTGTCGCCATCAAGGCCAGCGGCGTGAGCTGCGTCATCGCGGCCAACTTTGCCCGGATTTTCTACCGCAATTCCATCAACATCGGCCTTGCGATCCTGGAGTGTCCTGCCGCCAGCGCTGCGATTGAAAGCGGCGACGAGGTGGCGGTAGACTTTGACAGCGGCGTGATTACAAATATCAGCAAGAACGAAACCTACCAGGCGGAACCCTTCCCGCCGTTCATCAAAGACATTATTGAAAAAGGCGGACTGATGGCCTCTCTGAAAGCCGGAAAGGCGGGAGCATGAAGAAGACAATTGCTGTTATTCGAGGCGACGGAATCGGCCCCGAGATTGTAGGCGAAGCCATCGGCGTACTGGACGCTGCCGCGGCGAAATTCGGCCATACATTTACCTACCAGGAGGCCCCTATGGGCGGCTGTGCCATTGACGCGTTCGGCGTGCCGCTGCCGGACTCCAGCCTGGAAACCTGTCTTGCAGCGGACAGCGTTCTGTTGGGTGCGGTGGGCGGCCCGAAGTGGGACGCCCAGCCCCCTGCGAACCGTCCGGAGCGCGGCCTGCTGAAACTCCGTGCCGCTATGGAACTATACACCAACATTCGGCCAGCCCGGATGTTCCAGGAACTCTCTGCCGCCTGTCCCCTGCGGGCGGATATCGCCGCGAAGGGCATTGACTTTGTTGTTGTCCGGGAACTGATTGGCGGCGTGTACTTTGGCGAGCACAGTACCGCTGAGGCGGACGGAGAGAAAAAAGCTACCGACATCATGTCATACAGCGAGCACGAGGTTCGCCGGGTGGCCCATGTGGCCTTCCAGACGGCCCGGAAACGCCGCAAGCGGGTCACTTCTGTGGACAAGGCCAATGTGTTGGATTGCTCCCGGCTGTGGCGCAAGGTTGTGGCGGAGGTTGCGGAAGAATACCCCGATGTGGAGCTGCTGCATATGTATGTGGACAATGCTGCCATGCAGCTGGTCCGAGACCCCAGCCAGTTCGATGTCCTGGTGACGGAGAACCTGTTTGGTGACATCCTCTCCGACGAGGCCAGCCAGATCACCGGGTCCATCGGGATGATTCCGTCTTCCAGCATGGGCGCAGGCACCCGCGGACTGTATGAGCCGATCCATGGCTCTGCGCCGGACATCGCGGGTCAGGATAAGGCCAACCCCATTGGCACCATCCTGGCAGCGGCGATGATGCTGCGCTTCAGCTTTGATATGGCGGCGGAGGCCGACGCCATCGAGGCAGCGGTGGATGCTGCGCTGAAAGCGGGACTCCGCTGCGGCGACATTCTCCAGAGTGGTGGTACGTTGGTTGGCTGCCGCGAGATGGGCGCAGAAATCCGCAAGAGAATCTGAAATAGCGCATACGATAGGGACAGGCGAAAGCCTGTCCCTATTGTTTTTGCCGAATCTTGTAAAAAAACGTCCTGCTTGGGGAAATTTCAAATCGGTGCAAAAGGCCATCGTCCCAGCGGCTAGCTGCGCCCCAGTTCTTTGAGGATGGCTTCCAATTCCCTGCGGTTCTGTTCCATATGCTCTTCCATGGCCTTCTCCGCCGCCTTTGGGTCATGGGCGCAGATTGCCGCCGTAATGGCCCGGTGGTCTGCGACGGTCTCTGACAACAGCACATTCCCGTTCAGCGAACCAAACAGCTCCACCGAATAAATAATAATTGGAATCAGCTTCGGCACTACCAAATTCTGGGTGCATTGGGCAATGCTGATGTGGAACTCTGTGTCCCGCTTCAGATGATCCCGCCCGGAAAAAATATCCTCCTCCACCAACAGGCTGGCCTCCCGTACGCGGTCGAGGTTTTCCGGCGTGGCCCGCCGGGCCGCAGACGCGGCCACCCATGGCTCCAGACGCGTCCGGACTTCCAGCAGGTCCATGGCAAGGCGCATTTGATCCGGATAATAGGCGAAGCCCAGGGGGTCGTCCACTTCGCCGGGGTGCCGGGCCACAAACGTTCCCTTACCCCGCTTGATGACCACAACATTCCGCGCTGCCAGGAGCTTAATGGCTTCCCGCACAGTGCCGCGCCCAACATGGAGCTGTGCGGCCAATTCAAATTCATTGGGCAGCTTGTCCTGGTACGTCAGGCGCTGGTCAATAATCAGTTGGGAAATCCGCTCCGCCACCTGTTCCGGAAGGGAGGCGTCGTTTCCAATTGCGTTTTCAAATTCAAAGGGGGCGTTCATAACCCAGTCCTTTCTGTCCACAGAGGACAAACGTCCTATGTCCTATGTCGTATGCTGATTATAAAGCATTTTTCTATGAAAAGCAAGCGGTTCCGGACGAGAATGCTGGATTTGTAAAAAGTTGCTGCCTCCTTTCAATAGGATTTGTCCGAAGTATCTAAAAAAAGGTGGAAAATATAGAAGAAGTCACAGTTGTAAGGTATGACGTATGATGTTATAATGAGGTCGTGCTTTAGGGGGAGCGGCGGAAGGGTTCCTCTCCTGCAAACCCCTTCCGCCACCAACTTTTTTTGTGTGAAGCCGCCCAAAAGAGCCTCTTTGCGTAAAAAGACGGCTCTTTGTATTGTGCTCCCCTGCGGCTCGGTCACGTTTTGCCGGTGTTTTCCATACACCTTTTTCCCGTTTGAATCCATGGCCGCAAAAATTTGAATTAGGAAGGATGTCGCACATGTTAGTCAGTCAGGAAATGCGGAAACTCGCCCCCGAACTCGACCCCCTGCGCCTCGGTACCGGCTGGAAGCTTGAGGATCTCGAAAAACCCCAGATTTTCGTCGAAAGTACCTTCGGAGACAGCCACCCCGGCTCCGGCCACCTCGACAAGCTTGTCCAAGCTGCCTGCGAAGGCATTGCCGCCGCCGGAGGCAAAGGCGCCCGTTACTTCTGCACAGATATGTGCGACGGCGAAAGCCAGGGCACAGACGGCATCAATTACTCCCTCGCCAGCCGGGAGATGATCGCCAATATGATCGAAATCCAGGCCAACGCTACCCCCTTCGACGCCGGCGTCTATATGGCCAGCTGCGATAAGGGTATGCCCGGCAACCTCATGGGTATGGCCCGCGTCAACATCCCCTCGATCATGGTTACGGGCGGCACCATGGCTGCCGGCCCCGATATGCTCACCCTGGAACAGCTGGGCATGTACTCCGCCAAATACGAACGCGGCGAGATCGACGAGGCAAAGCTCAACTGGGCCAAGTGCAACGCCTGCCCGAGCTGCGGCGCCTGCTCCTTTATCGGTACTGCCTCCACTATGCAGATCATGGCGGAAGCCCTGGGCCTGACGCTGCCCGGCAGCGCCCTTCTGCCCGCCACCAGCCCCGACCTGATCGAATATGCCCGCCGTGCCGGTGAACAGGCCGTCAAGTTGGCCACAATGGAAAATATGCGCCCCAGCGACATTGTAACCATGAACAGCTTTGAAAACGCCATTATGGTCCATGCGGCCATTTCCGGCTCTACCAATACCCTCCTGCACCTGCCCGCCCTGGCCTATGAGTTCGGCCTGGAGATCGACGGCGATACCTTCGACCGGCTCCACCGCGGCGCACACTATTTGCTCGACCTCCGTCCCGCCGGCCGCTGGCCCGCCGAATTCTTCTACTATGCCGGCGGCGTTCCCGCCATCATGGAGGAGATCAAGAGCGTGCTGCACTTGGACGCTATGACCGTTACCGGCAAGACATTGGGCGAAAACCTGGAGGAACTGAAGCAGAATGGCTTCTATGAGCGCTGCCAGGAGTGGCTCGACAAGGCCAACGAGAAGTACAACATCCACATGACGAAGGAAGACATCATCCGTCCCTTCGACAAGGCTATCGGCACCGACGGTTCCATCGCCGTCCTGAAGGGCAATCTCGCTCCCCAGGGTGCGGTTATCAAGCACACTGCCTGCCCGAAAGAGATGTTCTCCGCCGTCCTGAACGCCCGCCCCTTCGACAGCGAGGAGGAGTGCATCGACGCTGTACTCCATCACCGCGTCAAGCCCGGCGATGCTGTGTTTATCCGTTACGAGGGCCCTAAGGGCTCCGGTATGCCGGAAATGTTCTATACATCGGAAGCCATTTCCTCCGATAAGGAATTGGGCCGTTCCATCGCATTAATCACCGATGGCCGGTTCTCCGGCGCGTCCACCGGCCCTGTGATCGGCCATTGCAGTCCCGAGGCTCAGGCGGGCGGCCCCATCGCTCTGGTGGAGGAAGGCGACCTGATCCAACTGGATGTGAAAGAGCGTATCCTTGCCATCGTGGGCGTGAAGGGCGAGCGCAAGACGCCTGAGGAGATCGATGCAATCCTAGCCGAGCGCAAAAAGAGCTGGCAGCCGAAACCCTCTAAATATCCCCGCGGTGTGCTGCGCCTGTTCTCTGATTTGGCAGAATCCCCGATGAAGGGCGCATATTTGAACTACGACCGGTAAGAGAGGGAAAAATCCTTGCTATTCCGGAAAATTCATGTATGATAGAAGCAAAGCCGCCGTTCCGGCGCGGACGGCGGCGCGCTTTGAAAAACAGGAGGTAACTTATGAACGCAATGAACGAAGCCATTTCCAAAATTGGTGTCGTCCCTGTCATCAAGCTGAACCATCCCGAGCGGGACGCGGCAGCCCTGGCGAAGGCGCTGTGTGCAGGCGGCGTGCCTGTGGCAGAGCTGACCTTCCGTGCCGCGGGTGCGGATACGGCCATGAAGCTGATGAAGGAAGCCTGCCCGGATATGCTGGTTGGCGCGGGTACCGTCACCACCACCGCCCAGATCGACGCAACCATTGCCGCTGGCGGTCAGTTCATCGTCACCCCCGGCTTTGACGCGGAGCTGGTTGCTTATGCCCAGAAGAAGAACATCCCCATCTATCCTGGCTGCACCACTCCCACAGATTACCATGCCGCGCTGAAGTTCGGCCTGGAAGTGATCAAATTCTTCCCGGCGGAGCAGTCTGGCGGCCTGGCGAAGATCAAAGCGATGTCTGCGCCGTTCCCCCAGTTCAAGGTTATGCCCACTGGCGGAATTTCTTTGAAGAATCTGGGCGAATACATCAAAAATCCCGTTATCGCCGCCTGCGGCGGTTCCTACATGGTAACGGCAGATTTGATCGACAACCAGAAGTGGGACGAGATCACGGAACTGTGCAAGAAGTCCCGGGAGATTGTCGAGGAGGCCCGGAATGGCTGAGTATACGCTGGCGCACATCGGTTTCAATGGCGAGAACCTGGAAGATGCCAAGAAAACAGCCGCAATGTTTGAGACGCTCTTTGGATGGAAGGTCAAGGAGGGCAACAGCTCTGTGTTCGCCGATACCTTGGTGGAAGTCATGAAAGCGCCTTTCCTGGGCAAGCATGGGCACATCGCTGTGGGGACGCCGGACGTAGCCGCTGCCAGGGCAGAATTAGAAGCCAAGGGTTTTACATTCCGGGAAGATACTGCGAAGTTCAAACCGGATGGCACATTGAACGCCATTTATCTGACCGAGGAAGTGGCAGGTTTTGCGATCCACTTGGTAGGCAAGAAATAAAAAGAGATCCAGGGGGCTGCCCCCTGCCGGAGTTTGAGGCGGAGCCTCAACAGAAAAGGAGTATCATACATGGCTAAAGTAATTACTTTCGGTGAAATCATGCTGCGTCTGGCCCCGAACGGCTATCTGCGTTTCTTCCAGGACGACCAGCTCCAAGCTACTTTTGGCGGCGGTGAGGCGAATGTTTCCGTTTCCCTGGCCAACTACGGCCTGGATACCGCGTTTGTGACCAAACTCCCCGCCCATGCCATCGGACAGGGGGCAGTGAACAGCCTGCGGGCGCTGGGCGTCGACACCAGCAAGATTGTCCGCGGCGGCGATCGTGTAGGCATCTACTACCTGGAAAAAGGCGCTTCCCAGCGCGGCAGCGTATGCATTTACGATCGCGCCCACTCCGCTATCCAGGAAGCAAAACCGGAAGACTTCGATTGGGATTCCATCTTCGAAGGTGCGGACTGGTTCCACTTCACCGGCATCACCCCGGCCCTGGGCCCCAACCTGGTGGAAATCTGCCGTCAGGCATGTAAGGCTGCAAAGGCTAAGGGCGTCAAAATCTCCTGCGATCTGAACTACCGCGGTAAGCTGTGGACCCGTGAGCAGGCCCGTGAGGCGATGACCGACCTGTGCCAGTACGTTGACGTTTGCATCTCCAACGAGGAGGATGCAAAGGACGTGTTCGGCATCGAGGCGGAAAACACGGACATCTACGGCGGTAAGCTGAACAAGGACGGGTACAAATCCGTTGCCAAGCAACTGGCAGACAAATTCGGCTTTGAGAAGGTGGCGATCACCTTGCGTACCTCCATTTCCGCCAGTGACAACGACTGGGCCGGTATGCTGTACGACGGCAAGGATTACTGCTTCTCCAAGGAGTACCATCTCCGTATCGTCGACCGTGTGGGCGGCGGTGACAGCTTCGGCGGCGGCCTGATCTACTCCCTGCTTACGGGCAAATCTACCCAAGAAGCGGTGGAGTTCGCTGTGGCGGCCTCCGCACTGAAGCACTCCATCGAGGGCGACTATAACCGTGTAACCGCCGCGGAAGTGGAAAAGCTGGCAGGCGGCGACGCCTCCGGCCGTGTCCAGAGATAACGCAAGCGCAGTCAGGCGGGAGAGTTTTTCTCCCGCCTGCTTTCCTGTGTTGGTAAGTCTGAAAGGAGGACCTTATGAAACATTCCAATCCTTTGCTGGCAGGGGTCAGCGGCGGCAAGTTCATCACCATCGGCGAGATCATGCTCCGGCTGACACCGCCGAATTACGAAAAAATCCGTATGGCCTCCAACTTTGAGGCCAGTTACGGCGGTGCTGAGGCCAATATGGCGATCACCTTGGCCAATCTGGGTGTGGACAGCACGTTCTTCAGCATCGTGCCAAATAATAGTTTGGGCAAAAGCGCCGTGCGCTGGTTACGGTCCAACGATGTCCACTGCACGCCGATGATCCTTACAACCCCTGAGCAGACGCCTACCCACCGTTTGGGTACTTATTACCTGGAAACCGGTTACGGTATCCGGGCTTCCAAGGTGATTTACGACCGGAAACACAGCGCAATTGCAGAGTTTGACTTCTCTCAAGTGGATCTCGACCATCTGCTGAACGGCTATACCTGGCTGCACCTCAGCGGCATCACTCCGGCATTGGGTCAAAACTGCCGGACATTCATTATGGAGTGCCTGAAAACCGCTAAGGCAAAGGGCCTGACAGTCAGTTTCGACGGCAACTTCCGCAGCCGCCTCTGGACGTGGGAGGAGGCTCGGGATTACTGCACAGAGTGCCTGCCGTACATTGATGTACTGTTTGGGATCGAACCGTATCACCTCTGGAAGGACGAGGAAGACCACAGCAAAGGTGATTGGAAGGATGGCGTACCCCTCCAGCCTAGCTATGAGCAGCAGGACGAGGTGTTCCAGCGCTTCATTGAGCGGTACCCAAACCTGAAGTGCATTGCCCGGCATGTGCGTTACGCTAACAGCGGCAGTGAGAACAGCCTCAAAGCATTCATGTGGTACGAGGGCCACACGTTTGAGAGCAAGCTGTTTACATTCAATATCCTGGACCGTGTAGGCGGCGGCGACGCCTTTGCGAGTGGGTTGATTTACGCTATGATGAACAACTACCGCACAATGGATATGATCAATTTTGCAGTGGCCAGCAGCGCCATCAAGCATACCATGCACGGCGACGCCAATATCACCGACGACGCACAAACCATCCGCGACCTCATGAATATGAGCTATGACATCAAACGTTGATGGTAGTAAAAAACGCTCCGAAGGGTGGCACTTCATAAAGAAGTGCCACCCTTCGGCAACTTGTAAAGAAATCTCTCTATTGGGACAGCTATGCCGTCCTTTTCTTGCGCTTCCACATGGCTTGATAGTAAGCCATATATTCCCGTTCCAGTGTTTCCGGGTCGGGCGCTGTCCAAAGGCCGATGGTGCTGTAGTAGATGTCCACCCGCTGATGCCGCTTGCCGTCTACTTTCTCCGGCTTGGATACCACGATCAATGAACTCGTGGACGATTTCAGGCGTCAACTCCGTTAGCCGGGTCACCTGTCTGGCCCGCTGAATGAACTTCTGCAAATCATCGGCTTTGTCGGCGGTGGCGTTCAAGCTGTCCTCCAACGCTGGAATATCCGATTTCAACTGCCGCTGCTCATTTTCCAGCGATACTGTCAGCGTGGCGGAACGTTCCTCGGACAGCAGGCCCTTGGTCATGTCCTCGGATGTATGTTGTAATCCGCCTGTATCCGGTTCATTCAATTTGAACGGATATTTGCAGCATATAGCGGTTCACATCACGCTCCGCAATTTCGTCAATCAAAAATTCCTCATATGCGTCCCCGCAGATTTTCAGTCCATGAGCATCAGCATAACGGAATATTCGCTGATAGAGCGCGTCGGTAAACCCATAGTCTGTGAACTGTGTACCCATCACATACCGGCCAGCGGGCTTTATGTGAAAGACAGGATATTGCTGCTCCGGCAGGCGGCAAAAATATCTTGTGGGTCTGTCCAACAGTTTTTCCGTTCTCTTGTCGTATTCCACCAGGGAACCGACTGTCAGCCCAATCTGGATATTCTGTGAGATACAAGCCTCATAGAAAGCTGGAAGGCAGTCCCAGCTGTCTGAAGGTTCGTAGCCCTTCGGCAGCGCAGGCCCCAAAAAGATATTTTCCTCTGGACAGTCCGCTGTCCAAATCTGTTCCTCACCAATACAAATTCCCTGTTCTGTATGTTCAAGCCTGGATTGCACCATTCCCCTAATCCGTTCCAGCTTTTGTATCTGTTCTGTCAGATTATTTTCCTGCTCCCGAAAAGCCACCATCAATTTTTCAGGAGATCGTTCCATCAGGTATGTGCGGATGTACTCCAATGACATACCGGCCTGACGCAGCGATACGATGACGCTGGCAGCGGTCAACTGGTGATAGGAATAGTAGCGGTATCCGTTTTCCCGGTCAACCTGTTTCGGGTGGAGGATGCCTTGATTGTCATAGTAAATCAGCAGTTGGCGCGAGATGCCGGAGAGAGCCGCGAACTCGCTGATTTTTAATAATTTTTCCATTTTTTCTTGTTCTCCCTCTTGACTGTATAACCATTATATAGTCTATGCTCTTTGGCATACGAAGTCAAGAGCGGCTTCAAAGTTTGACAAGGAGGACTTGCTATATTTATTGGTATGATTGGGGGAGCTGCGCCTCCCAGCATAATAAGTACATCGGAAACAGAAAGTCTGAGCGGCCGGAATTTGACGCAGGCGGGTATTCGTCAGATAACACGCGCTATGACGAGGAATATGTGATCTTGCTCCAAGTCCTGGCATATGAGGATGCAAAGACAGGCGTATGCAGGCAGGGCGGGCATTTAAAGCGCACTAAGGAAAACACCATAGGTACGCTGTGGGGCCGCTGGTCAAGCAAAGGCCGTCTCCGCAGCGGAGCGAATAGGGCGGAAATGCTGGACGAGAATGGCGAGAGCTTGTCTTGCTTTCGTAAATAGCAAGGCTCTTGGCAGACTGGTTCCTCTGATTCAGAAACACGGTTCAACCTGGAATCTGATCAGATTTATCTGGCCACTTACGAAAAAGCAGCCACAGAATTAGCGGCACCAAAGCCGGAACCGGATACCGCCGGCGGCTTTGATATCCGAGGATAATACGGAGGACACGGAAACTATGAATGAGCGCAAAAATTTCTTTCGATTTGTAATCCCATCCATTTTGGCATTTGCTCTGTCCGGCGTTTACACCATTGTGGACGGTTTTTTCATCGGTCAGAGTTTAGGGGACATTGGGCTGGCCGCTATTGTGTTAGGGTATCCAATTGCCGCCGTCATCCAAGCCATTGGAACTGGAATTGGTCTGTCCGGGGCCATTCGCTATACCATCATGCAGGCCAAAGAATGTGATGAACAGCGGACGTGTTTCGGTGGAACAACGCTGCTGATGCTGTTGATCAGCGGGCTGATTACCGTTCTGCTCCTAGTCTTTCTCTGCCCACTGCTCCATCTGCTGGGGGCGGAGGGGGAAATCCTGCGGCTGACTGCCGAATATATCTGCATCATTGCTGTGGGAACAGTATTCCAACTTTTGGCTACTGGCTTTGTACCGTTTATCCGCAATATGGGCGGGTCTACCTTTGCCATGACTGCCATGATCGCCGGATTTCTGACCAACGTTTTTCTGGATTCTGCTTTTGTCCCCAAGTGGGGCATGGCTGGTGCGGCCTGGGCCACAGTGATTGGGCAGGCGGTCACGATGTTAGCGGCGATTGCCTTTTTCCTTAAAAAGAAAGCCGTACTCGCCTTGCCGCCGCTCTCCACTATCCCGGAATTTTTCGGTTCAGTGAGCAAAGTGGCGGCAGCACCTTTTGGCCTGACCATCTCTCCCACCCTCACCATCATCCTCATGAACCGTTTTCTCCTGCTGTATGGAAATGAACAGGATGTAGCCGCTTATAGCTGCATCAGCTATGTGGTCTGCATCGCCTACCTGCTGCTTCAGGGCGTAGGTGATGGCAGTCAGCCGCTTATCAGCAAGTATTATGGGGAAACTAACATAAACCGTGCAAAAGCTGTCCGGCGTCTGGCTTATGAAACGTCTTTTGCAATTACTGCTGTATGTATGGTGGCGCTGTTCGTGATGCGGAACTTCGTGGGCCTGCTATTTGGAGCGTCCTCCAATGCCAGTCAGGAGGTGGCGGTCTATCTGCCGCTGTTTTTGGCGGCCCTGCCGTTCATTTCATTTGTGCGGGTCACTACTTCTTATTTCTATGCCACAGAAAAAACCAAACTCTCTTATGCCTTGGTGTTTGCGGAACCAGTGTTTCATCTTATCCTGTTCCTATTTCTTCCGCTGGGGCTGGATTTGCTGGGTGTGTGGCTGACAGTACCGTTGGCCCAGGTTCTGTCGTGGGTAGTTTCGTTCTGTGCCAAATGCCGGCGTTGACCTGGTTGGCCCACACCAGAAGCCCGTCCCACGGCTCGCGCAGATAGATCCGGCTGTTCGTGTCCAGGAACGTCACGCGCAGTACGCTGTCGCTGAGCGGCTCCATCGCATTAAAACCGGCAGGGAACTCTTTTGCCATGCTCAGACGATTCCACAAGTTCTTGATACCCCCGGTGTTCACACATTTATAATGGTTAGTAATCACTAACTGATAGCCGATTTCCTCTTTTCCGTCTACTACCGTTCGGCTTTTTTGTTCCATCGGACATTGGAATTAAGGAGGACCGCAGTCAGCTGCCGCCCTCTTCGACATTCAAACCAGTTTCCAGCCGGCGGCCTCTTTAAGGCATTCCACATGGGCTCCCGTTCCTTCCAAAAGTTTTCCGGCGCGGTGGAGGAACAGCACAAAATGTGGGGAGACATCTCCCTGGCCACCGGGCCGCTGTACGCCGCCTATGTGGTGGTGCTGGAGTGCGGGGTATTGCTGCTGGTTCCTCTGGGGGGCTGGTTCTTCGTCCAAGGACAGATCACCGCCGGGGTGCTGCTGCTGTTCGCCTTTGTGGGGAGCCAATACCTGACGGATATCCGGCCCTTGCAGGAGCTGAGTTCTGATTTGTCCTACGTTCTGAA
>JAAWGR010000131.1 GCA_022795445.1 Oscillibacter sp.
TGGATGGAGCTCCATCCATGTGCAGGGTTCTGCTTTTTTATTACCGTTTTCTTACAATTTCGGGAAATCGCTTGTTTTTTCTGCCAAAAGGAGGTATCCTATTCTTCCCCGCAGAACCCGCGGGAAATCGAATATCATGGAGGCGGTCTGAATGCACGCAAATACCTTCCCTGTCATCGATTTGGAAGCCACCGGCGCAAACATCCTCCGGCTGCGGCAGGCGCGGGGGCTTTCCGTCCGCGACCTTCAGCAGTATTTCGGCTTTGAGGAACCCCAGGCCATTTACAAGTGGCAGCGGGGCAAAAGCCTGCCGACGGTTGACAACCTCTATGCACTGAGCATCCTGCTGGATGTGCCCATGAACGAAATCTTAGTGGCAGCCGGCGTCCCGCAAGGCAACATTACTTATAAAGAACAAGAGCAGCAGGTCAAAGCCTGCTGCTCTCATTTCGTCCCGGTCCGGAACCGGGCGCGGAGGGCATGGCGGGGAGACAAGGCTGCTTAGACCCTTATCCGCCGGTTCCGTGAGGGCCTGCGGCCCGAGGGCCCCGCAAGCCCGGAAACGGCGACTTGTATCTGATCAGCCGTCGAAAAGCCTCCAAAGCGGCTCTCAGACGGGGGGAGACGTTAGAATGGGTTAAGCGCTTGGGGATGCTGGTAAGGATGGCGAGGGTGCTGGCGCATGACAATGGAGGGAACGTTTGACGTTTTTCCTTCCAAAATATGCGTTTTCCAGACGCCATGCTCCTATATTCCTGTGCGATGTGCAGCGTTATCATTCATCTGCACCTGAACCGGCCGTCGCAGACTCTCCATCCCGCCATGCCCGCCGCGTCCGGAACGCCGGGCGCAGCAGGGAGGTTTCGGCAATTTACTGGGCGGCACGCTTTTCGACGAAGTCGCAGAAAACCGCGTCGAAGCTGTCGTTGACGTCAAAGGGGAGTTCGTAATCCACCAGGGTGTTAACCAGGCACTTGTCCAGTTCGGCGGAAATGCCGTCGGCCTTGCGGCCCAACTCGGCGGCCATTCCCCGAATCTTGTTGCGGTCGTAGTTGATGGTGGTCACCTGCTTGGCGTCGCAGCGGTAGGAGACCTGATTTCCCTCCCCGTTGAAGCGGTAGCCGGTACCGGCGTTGGCCAGGGTAACCTCGCCGTTCCGGAGGGCCGCCATGCGGCGGAAGGTGGCGGCCAGCTTCTGCCGCGTCCGGTTCAGGCCCGCCTCGCTGTCCATATCCAAAGGCAGCCCCGCCTTAGCGGCATGGATGGCGGCGCTGAGGGCTTCCCGCTCGGCCAGCATCGCCAGGAGGAAAGCGGCGACCTCGTTGATCTGCCCCGCGTATTCGCTGGGCGCAGCTTCTTCCGTCACCGCGTCCTGCGCGTCCGGCATGACCTTGCTGCGGAGGTGGGTCGTTGTGACTTTCAGGATGTTGCGGTCGTCCATAAGGATGCTCTCAGCCTCAGCCATCAGGTCCTGGATCCGGTTTTGGGCGCGGAATGCGTCTTTTAAGTTGATCATCGCGTCACGCTCCTTTGCATTCGTCGTTATGGGAGTATCATACACCCCTTGGGAAGATTTGTCATTCAACCGCTGGTTCAATCCCGCCCTCCAGGATGCACAAGGATTTTTATGCGGGAGTCAGTAAAATTAGCCAAAACGCCGCTTGTATTTGTGTGCAAAACAGCTATAATCTACGGGAGTTTCCTGGGATTACCTCCCTCGGGAACCCGATTCCAACTTGCAAAAAAGAGGTAATGCAATCATGACAAAAGAACTAACGAAGGGAAATCCCATGCGCCTGATCCTAAGCTTTGGGATTCCCGTCCTGCTGGGCAACCTGTTCCAGCAGCTCTACAATTTGGTAGATACTGCCATCGTCGGCAAAACCTTGGGCGGCGCGGCCCTGGCTTCCGTAGGCGCTACCGGCTCCATCAACTTTCTGGTCGTAGGCTTCTGCATGGGCGTATGCGGCGGCTTTGCCATCCCGGTCGCCCAGCAGTTCGGCGCAGAGAATCCCCAGGAGCTGCGGCGCTATGTTACCGGCGGCGTCTGGCTCACGGCCCTCCTGGGGCTGGCCCTTACGGCCGCTACGGTGTTCTTCTGCGGCGACATCCTCACCGGTATGGACACTCCCGCCGATATCTACCAGCGCTCTTACTGCTACATCATCACCATTTTTGCCGGCCTGCCCGCATACTTCCTCTACAATTTCACCGCCGGCATCCTCCGCGCCCTGGGCGACAGCCGGACCCCTGTCATCTGGCTCAGCGTCGCGGCCATTGTCAACATGGTCCTGGACGTCGTGTTTATCCTGACCTTCCGTCTGGACGTTTTCGGCGCGGCCCTGGCGACCGTATTGGCCCAGCTCTTGGCCGGTATCGGCTGCCTGGTCCGGATGCTGCGGGGCTACCCTATCCTCCGCACGGAACGGGCCGACTGGCGCTGGGATACCCGCCGGGCCGGGGAACTGTGCCTCATGGGCCTGCCGATGGGCCTGCAATATTCCATCACCGCCATCGGCAGTGTCATGCTGCAAACCGCCGTCAACGGCCTGGGCACAGCCTACGTCACTACGGTCACTGCCGCCACCAAGGTCTCGATGTTCCTCTGCTGTCCTTTCGATGCCATGGGCAGCACCATGGCTACCTACGGCGGACAGAATGCCGGAGCCGCCAAATGGGAGCGGCTGCACCAGGGCCTGCGGGCCTGCGTCCTGCTGGGCGCGGTCTATGCCGCTGCCGCGCTTGTGGCCCTCCAGTTCCTGGCGGACCCTCTGAACGGCCTGTTCCTGGACGCCGGCAGCATCTCCCTGCTGCCCATGGCGCGGCAGTTCCTGCTGATAAACGTGCTGTTTTACTTCCCCCTTGCGCTGGTGAATATCTTCCGCTTCCTGATCCAAGGGATGGGCTTTTCTCCGCTGGCGACTTTCGCCGGGGTGCTGGAGATGGCCGCCCGGGCAGGCTTGGCGCAGTTGGTGCCGGTGTATGGCTTCACCGCCGCCTGTTTTGCCTCTCCCGCGGCCTGGGTGATGGCCGACCTGTTCCTTCTGCCTGCATATTTCTATTGCTTCCGCCGCCTGACCCATATGGACGGGCAGCATAAACCGAAGAAATTCCGCCCGCTGCACTCCACCGGAGCATAACGGCAAACCGCCAAGGATGGTTTCATCCCTGGCGGTTTTTGTTTGCAGGTTTGCGTTAATATTCCGCAATCAGACGCTGGAACACCGGAAGGCTCCGCAGGATCATGTCGTGGGACACGCAGGTACTGGCCCGGAAAAACTCTGGGCAGCCGAAATCGCCGCCGGGTACAAGCAGCAGGTTCTCCTTTTTCGCACGGTCGGAGAACGCTTGGGCGTCCCCGCCGGGGGCCCTGACGAAGAGGTAAAAGGCCCCGTTCGGTTTTACGCACGCATATCCATAGGCGGTCAAGGCGTCGTACAGGGTACGGCGGTTGCGGTCGTAAGCTTCCAGGTTAGGCCGGATTTCTGCACAGCGTGCTGCTACCTGTTGCTGAAGCGACGGTGCGCAGACATGGCCCAGCACTCGGGCAGCGCCAGCGACGGCAGCAAACAGTTCTTCGCTGTCCGCGGCGCAGTCGGGCACGCAGACGTAGCCGATCCGTTCTCCCGGCAGGGAGAGGGATTTGGAGTAGGAGTAGCAGACGACGGTATTGGGGTAAACCGCGGGGATAAAGGGGACTTCCAGGCCGTCGTAGACCAATTCCCGGTATGGCTCGTCGGCCAGGATGTAGATGGGGTGGCCGTACTCCTGGCTCTTCCGGGTCAGCAGTTCCGCCAAGGCGGCGAGGTTTTCCCGGGAATAGACGACGCCGGAGGGGTTGTTGGGCGAGTTGACAATGATTCCCTGGGTATGGGGGGTCAGCTTTTTTTCGACTCCCGCCACAGGGATTTGGAATGTATCGGTATCCGCCGGGACAACTGTAAACTTTGCTCCATTTTGCTCGACGAAGGGGCGGTATTCAGGGAAAAAGGGGGCGATGGCGAGGATCTCCGCGTCTTCCACGGCCAAGGCGCGCACGACGGAGATCAGCGCTGGGGCGGCGCCGCAGGTAAAGAACAGGTTTTCCGGACGGATGGGAACACCGAAGCGGGCGGTCAGGTCGTTTGCGGCGGCAATACGGGCGTCGGGGCAGCCGGCGGCGGGGGTGTACCCATGGACGGCGAGGCTGTCCTCTTGAGCGCTCAGGCTCTGGAACGCTTCTTGTACGGTGTCAGGCGCGGGGATGGAGGGGTTGCCGAGGGAAAAGTCGAAAACGTTCTCTTTGCCGACGATTTGGGCTTGCTTGAGACCGTATTCAAACAACTCCCGGATACAAGAGCGGTTCGCCCCCAGCGCATACATACTCTGCGAAATCATAATATCCCTTCTTTTTCAGCCATTCCCATGGCTGGCAGGTTTGAACCCCCCATTTTCTCTTTTTCTTGGCAAAGAAAAAGAGAAAACGGGCCGTTCACGGTCCAAAAGAGAAAAAG
>JAAWGR010000151.1 GCA_022795445.1 Oscillibacter sp.
GGACGAACCGACAAATGGGTTAGACCCGATTGGTATTCAAGATTTGCGTGAGCTTATCAGAAGTTTTCCGCAAAAAGGGATCACCGTCATATTGTCCAGCCATATACTCTCCGAAGTTGAGCAGATTGCTGACCACATTGGCATTATGTCTGCCGGACATTTAGGCTATGAAAACGAAATCCATAAGAACCACGATCTGGAACGTATTTTTATGGATGTTGTTGGCGCACACAGGGAAAGGAGTGAGAAATAATGTTCGGGATTGTACGTTCGGAACTCCTTAAAATGCGGCACAGCTTCTCAATGAAATTGATTTTTGGCGCGCCATCAGCAACTGTACTTGTCGGCTTTTTATTGAGCAGTCATGCAGTACAATGGTGATATACCTGGCGTCACGCCCAGGAGGAAAGCCAAGCCGCTGTCGACGCCGGACACCCCTACGGCTTCAGGGACAACCTCACCGTATTCACAGGAACAGCCGACGCAACCCAACGCGCCGTCGAAAACTGGATTAACGCTCCCGGCCATAGTTAAAGAAACGAATTTGACATCAATCAATGGTTCCGTTCTCCGCCTTTTGGGGGTGATGTACAACAATCCTGGAAATCCGTGTATTGCTTCATCAATTCCACCCATTTCCGCACGTTGCTGGCGTTCTCCTTTTCAGCCTCGATTTTACCGGACAGCTCCGAAATCTGGCTTTCCAGTTCCGCTTGTTCTTTCTGCCAATTCGCGGACATCGTGTTATACATGCGGTCCGGGATTTTCCCGTTGGCGTGGTCCTCATACGACTTCATATGAATGGGAGGAGTCCTGATCTTGAATTGAAAACAGAAAAAGGAGCTGCGGCGGCATCTGTCCACCCGGCAGCTCATGGGCATCGACCAGCTCACCAAGCACGGCCTGAAGACGGCCAGCGGATTCTGGGCAAGAACATGGCCTGGTTCCTCAAGTGCAAGGAGGCGGGCGTAAAGGCCGGAATTGCCCTCCCGGAGCAGGAGACGATCTCCTTCACGAATTTTATTCGGGAATAAAATTCATAATAGTACGTTGTGTTGCTATTTGTCGCTGTTCGGGAAAAGTGTTGGATATTTCCTCCGGTTTGTGATAGCCTACTAAGACATAGAGTCCAACCATAGATCATGAGAATATCATCCACGACGCAGATCAACAGATTTATTCGCAAAGCGAACCCATAAGGAGCAAATTGAAAACTAAAACAGGAAATGCGACTGGAGCACCTCTGGTTTCATTTCCTGTTTTGTGGTCTTTGCATAAGTCGTTTCCAATTGTAGCCCCATTAGAACCAACTGGAACAGAGGTATTCTGTTCGTCCTGATATACTTCCAGGACGTGGCGCAGAAAGTCTCTGCCCTTCCTTTGAGAAACACCTTCCAGAAACTTCGCTTTCCGTTTGCCATTGTCCGCGGTGGACTCGATTCCCCAATCCGCTGCCTTGTGGACAATGCTCAGGCACTCGCTGGCAAAGAAATCGGGGTTGTTTTTGATTTGATCGATAGCGGAACGGACGGAAGACTCGTCGAACCAGGAAAAATTGTTGCTAGGAAAATCTGACTGGACAAGAAGAAAAAGGTATTCCGTACAATGCCCGGAGGAAGTGGCTGACAACGAATACACGTCATCTAGTGCTTGAACCTGGCGAGAAAGGGCATTTCGATCACTAAACGAGATATTGTGAATCGTCTTCTTGGATTTTTGGAGGTCAGCATAAATCGAGTCAATAGCTGACGCGGCCCTTTGACCGATCTGTTTAACCGCTTCAAAATACTCTGTTTCAGACGCTCGCTGCATGATGGCGCCGATGTAGGTAGACCGGTTTAGACGGTCCCAATAGTCGGAACTCCCAAGTCCAGCCCCATTTTGTCCAACGGCCTCTTTGCTCAAGGATTGAACCTCCTATCACAATCCAAGTTGGAAGCCTGTCTCCGCCCTCGCGCCGAATCGAAGCAAAGTCCGCTCAATTTTCTGCTGGGACGTGGGGAGATACAGATAGCCCGGTTTAATATCCGGCATGTCCTTTACAGTCACCTCCAGAATCAGAGGGTGTACGTTAAAGGTAGGCCGGGAACTGCCGCCCGTCATAGAGCTGCTCCAGCCTCAGCCCGTTGTCGTAGACGACGCCATAGGGCGTGACCGCTTCGCCGCCGCCATGCAGATTCATAAAATGGCTGCGCCCTACGGCCTCCAAATCAGAGAAATCGGTGATGACCGTAGCCTGCCCACAGCAAAAGGTGAGGTTGATAAAGTCCCGGATATCAAAGAGGCCTAGCTTGTGGGCCATGACCTGGAACTGAGAGCTTTCGTCTTCGCAGAAGCTGTCCAGCCGTTTGGCCAGATAGTCCAGCTCATCCACCTTGACCGCCGTCCCGTTCAAGGTATCCAGAACTCCATACCAGATGTCCAGCTCGTCCACACGGCAGTCCTGTTCAAGCGCGTCCCCAATTTTCAGCCCGGACAGAAGCTCCATTGTCTGGTCACATTCTTGGTCCGGGATGGGAAAGGGAACCGTGACCAGACCGTATCCAGGACACCGGGGATTGCTCAGCACCGCTTTAATTACATAGCTCATTTTTTCTCCTTTCCGCTCCTCCGCGGGGGAGGAGACGGCCTTTCCTTGCGGACGGTCCTGGGTTCGTCACTGTCACAGCATCTGGACAGGTCCATCATCATCCGTTCCAGACCCGCCAGCGGGGTGTCTCCCATAAAGTACATAAAGTATTTCATCGTGATTTCCCTTCCGGCGCTTCCCAGAGGGAACAGCCGTGCTCCGCAGGAAACGGCCTCATGATTTCAAGTTTTAGTGAAATTCCATCCCACCTTCGGTGGGCGTATCTATCTCGTCAAGCTCATGCGCCAGCTCCTGTTCCTTTCGGCTGGAAAGACGAACCTGTTCTGCCAGGTTCGGGACCTCCTCCTCGATCTGCCGGGCGGTGCTTTCCAGGGCCTTCCGCCGCTCATCCGTGAGGGGGCCGTCCCCATCCAGTGTCTCGTGGACGCTGCGGTAGACCTTCTGTCAACTGCTCCCCGGTAAAAAGGGCACTGGAGGGGAGGAGGCCGGACCGGACGGCAAAGTCCCACTTAGCCGCGGCGTATTCTTTGACTCCGCCGCTTGGCCCATAGTAGTTTCCCTGATACAGGCCGGTCCGCTCACTCACCCATTCGCAAGTCACGAACTGAGCGCCATACCAGGTTGCTTTTCCAGCTAGGACATTGTTGTTGAACTCCGACAAGAGCCCATATCCTGCTTCTGAAGCTAAGCCGCTTGCGCTCAGAGGAGGAGCTTGTTCTAGTTGGGTCATGTACTCCCTGGTTGTTTGAGCAATGTCCCGCATATGATCAAGCATCTCCTGAGCGGCCTCATCCGCAACATTTTCTTTGTAATACCCGATATTGCCCCTGTCAGTTACCCAGCACAACCTCTTGCCGCCCAGGGTAACGTGAAGCGTATCGTATGCGATGGGTTCTGTAACGATGCCTTCTCTGGCGAGGTTCCTTGCGGCTTCTATCAGGTACTTGGATTCCCCTTTTTCACTATTCTGCATAAAATCACGCTCCTTTTCACTTATGAAGTTCTCAGCGCCCTTTTTGACGGGGCTCACATGGACTGCTGGGGATATGAAAAAGGAGCCGGTTCTTCCGAACACGGCTCCTCCTCAGTCTTTGATTCAATTTTGACTTCCGGCTGGGCGGACGGCATCATCCACTGCTCTGTGACGCTCTTCGCGGCATAGACGCCGTTTTGGTTCAGCATTCTCTGCCACGCCCCCTGGCTAGGGGCCCAGCGGAAACTGGCGTACTTCAGCTCGGAACGGATATCTGTGTCGGGCTTGCCGTCGAACAGAATCTGAACGCGGTTTTCCTCCTGGTTCATCACTACTCTGCCGCCCTCAAAGCAGAGCAGACCTCCGAAGCGGGGCTGCTCTGCTTTGCCTCCAGCTCCGCGATCCGGGCTTTGACGCTGCGGATTGTTTGATTATTATTACTCAAAAGATAGCTTTCATAGGGCTTGGGATTCGCCCGACAGTCGCGGGCCATAGCCGCTTTTATCTTCTCCGTTTCCTCCGCCGAGAGAAGGGGGCAGCCATCCAGGGTGCCGTGTTTACGGTAGTAAGCGTTGATGGCTTTCATCTCCTCCTGCTCCCGTTCGTGCCGGGCGAGCTTCGCCCGGAGCTTCTGGAGGGCGTTCTCGTCGTCGCTGCTGATACCGGCTGTCCCTACGCCTCGGATACGGCTCAGAATACCTTGGATTTCCTGCCATTCTTTTATATTGGCGTCGGCTGCCCGGTTCTGCTTTTCCTTTTTTCGGACCGGGAAGTTCGCGGGACCGGCGATGAGCACCGAGGGGCAGCGGGCGGCGATGGCGTAGCCATGATTGAGGTTCTCCGCCAGCTTACGGGCGTAGGTATCCAGAAGGCGGTC
>JAAWGR010000146.1 GCA_022795445.1 Oscillibacter sp.
ACGATGATGGTCTTGGGCGTGGTGTCCAAAACATAGCCGTCCGGGACTCTGCTTTCAGACACCACAACGGTGCTGCCGGGGATGAGGCCCGTTACTACAACCGTTCCATCGTTCCCCGTAACGTAGCGGCCCAGCACATTGCCATTGCCGTCCTTAACAGTAAACTCTGTGTTGGGCACGGGCTTACCTGTGACAGAATCCAGCTTGGTCAGCGTCAGGTTGCACATGGGTTCGTTGTAGAAGTGGAGGGTTTGGGTGTCCTGGGGATTGACCACTACGGTCTGGCTCTTGCTGTTGGGGTCCATGACATAGCCGTCCGGGGCCTTTTCCTCTGTGACTACCAGGGTTCCGGTCACTTGGGTGATCTTGATTTGCCCGTTGGTATCGGTTGTGTAGATACCATTGGAGGACAGCTTGCCGCCCTCGGTGTCTACCACCCGCCCATCAGCGTAGAGTACCTTAAACTGCGCACCCGCCAGCGGGGCCTTCGTCACAGAATCCAACTTTTCGATGATAAGGGTTCCTGCCCGCTTGTTCCAGAAGGTGAGGCGCTGTACTTCGCCGCCCTTGATGAGAATGTCCTGCGGAGTACCGTCCAGGACGAAACCATCCACCGTCTTGATCTCACGAGCCTTTACCGTCGTTCCCGGCTCAATGCCGCTCAGTACAATTTCACCAGCTTTATCCGTATAGTAAACTCCGTCATCAGGGCCAACCGCCGCGCCGGAACCGTCGGTGACCTTGAAGGCAACGCCGCTCAGAGGCTCGTTTTCGGTGCCCTCGATGAACTTCTGGATGATGAGGGTCGTTCCGGGCTGATTGTCAAAAATGAGGCTATTGGCTACGCCGGAGCGCACGACGATGTTCTTGGGTGTCTCATCAAGGATGTAGCCCGTGGGGGCTTTCTGCTCAGAAACTACAATGGTAGCGTTGGGCTGCAGGCCAGAAACAGTTACAGTCCCATCGGTTCCTGTGGTATAGAGTCCATTGTTGGGGCCAACCGCCTTTCCCTCGCTGTCCCGGACATAAAATTCCGCGTTGGCGAGAGGCTTCTTCGTCACGGCATCCCGCTTCAGGATGGTCAGGGTGCAGAGAGGGGCGTTATAAAAGCGAAGGGTTTGCGTGTCCCCTGCGTTGACCACTACCGTCTGAGGCGTGGGGTCGATCTGGTAGTTGTCCGGAGCCTTGTCCTCGGTCACAATCAGCGTTCCAGGCTGGACCTTGGAGAGCACAATTTGACCATTGATATCCGTTGTGTAGAGTCCATTGGAACTGGTCAGGCCCTCGTTATCCGGCACGAGCTCCCCATTAGCATAAACGATTTTGAACTGTGCGCCCGCAAGTGGCTGCTTCGTTACGCTGTCGTATTTTTCGACTACGAGTCCGCCTTTTGGGGTATTGGTTATGATAACCGTCTGCGTGTCCCCGTTAGGTCCGATCATGACATTGGTGCTGGGCGTGTCAATGACATAGCCCGCCGGAGCCTTGATTTCGGTCAAGATCAGCGCACCCGGCGCAAGATTGGAAATTCGGATTTCTCCATTAGAATCGGTAGTGAAAATTCCGTTCTGCGTAAGGGTTGCGGTGCCAATCACGCCGTCCAGGCCCACTTCACAGCCTGCGGCAGTCGTCACGCGAAACTGAGCTCCCGGGAGCGGCTGTCCGGTAATGCTGTCCCGCTTCTGGATGATGAGCTTGCCGCGGGGTTGATTCTTGAAGGTAAGGCTGACTGTACGCCCCTCCTTGATTTGGATGGTCTGTGACTGGGTGTCGATGATGAAGCCATCCGGGGCCTTGGTCTCCGTCACAATGACGCTCTTTCCAGGCTTCAGCCCCTCAATACGAATTTCCCCATGGGCGTCCGTGCGGTAAATACCGTTTGAGTCCCCAATCAGGGTGCCATCCGCATAAGTGACTTTAAACTCTGCGTCCTGGAGGGTAATGCTGGGATTCACAGAGCAAACCTTCCGAATGAGAAGAGAACCGTCGGGGCTGTTGTCAAAACGCACTGTTACTACGCTCTGCTCGCCATTGTCGGAAATATAGACTGTTTCAGAGGCATTGATGATGGAGTAACCGTCCGCAGGGTCGATCTCCTCTATGATGTAGGTGCCGCTTTTCAGACCCGTCCAGATGGCGGTCCCGTTTTTGCCAGTCACCTTCGTGCCGATGACGGTGCCGCCTGTACCAGAAGTGCCACCCAGGTAACGGAGCTGGAAGGTGCAGCCGGGGAGGGCCTCATGGGTCACGCTGTCGTATTTCTCGACCACGATAGCGTTTAACGGCTCATTGAAAAAAGTCAGCGTTTTGCTCTCGCCGCCATGGAGGATCACCTTCTGAGTGGTGGGTTCCTTCATCTGGAAGCTGGGCGCAGGCTCCACCTCGGTGACGGTGTATTCGCCGGGATACAGCCGCTTGCCCTGCTCATGCAGCTTGATCTGGCCGCTGGCATCCGTAACGAGGATACCAAAATCCATAGAAGCGGGAGCGTCCGCCGCTTCACCGTTGGAAGTATAGGTAACACGGAACTTGGCCCCTTCAATGGGTGCGCCCGCTACGCTGTCCTCCTTGAAAATGGTCAGCTCTGGAGCCTTGTGGTTTTTGAAAACCAGCTCCTTCTCATCGCCGGGGTTCAAAGAAATCGTCTGTACCCGGTCGGCGTCCTTGTCTGGCAGATAGTAAGGTGCAGGCACGGAAATCTCCGTCACCCGGTACGTTCCGGGAGAAACGTATTTTGTCACCTTGCCGTCGGCGCCGGTGGTCCAATCGTCCTGGTAGTCGCCGTTGATGGCCTCTACCCGCAGCACTGTGCCGGGGATGGGCTTTTGCGTATCTGCGTCGATTTTCGAGAGGGTCAGCTCGGGCTTCTTCAGGTTTTCAAAGGTGACTTCCTTTTCATCACCGGGGTTCAGGGAGATGGTTTTGGTCCGTTCCTCACCAATCACATACGGCTCGGGGACGGACTGCTCGGTAATGCGGTAGCTGCCGGGAGCAACCCGCAGCTCCACCCAGCCGTCTTTGCCAGTGGTGACGTTCTGACGGTAATCGCCGTCAATGGCTTCCAGAAGAAAAACCGTACCGGGGATTTTTGTGCCTGTACCCTTTTCAATTTTGGAGATTCTCAAAAGGGGCTGTTTCTGATTCTCGAAGATCAGCTCCTTTTCATCGCCGCCATTGAGGGAAATGGTCTGCGTAGGATCGTCGCTGACCACATAAGGCTCCGGAACAGATTTCTCAGTAACACGGTAGCTGCCGGGCATGACGCGCAGTGTTACAGTGCCGTCGGCCTCGGTGGTTACGTCCTGGCGATAGTCGCCGTCAATAGCTTCCACAGTGAATACCGTACCGGGAATCTTTGTACCCGTACCCTTCTCCACCTTGGAGATTTTCAGCGTGGGCTGCTTGAGGTTGTCAAAGATCAGCTCTTTGCTGTCGCCAGCCTCCAGCCAGATTGTCTGAGTGGGTTCATCGCTGACCACATAGGGGTCCGGGACAGAGATTTCCGTCACCTCGTAGCTGTCGGACGGGATGCCTGTCAAAACGGCTTTGCCATCCGGGCCAGTAGTGACATCGTTATGGTAGCCGAAATGAATACCCTTGATCTCGAAATTGGTATTGGGAATGACATCACCAGTTTTGGCGTCCCGTTTCAAAATCGTCAGGTTCGGGAGGCGCTTATCAGCGGCCGTCACGGTGATAGTGCCGCCGCCATGGATGGTGGCTTGATCGACGTGGGCCATGACAGGCTCGGTGAGTCTGTCATAAGGTGCCGGAGCGGATATCTCTACAAAAGCATACATCCCCTCCGCAATATCCGTGACAGTGATGCTGCCATCTTCCTTAGTGGCCTCAGTACCAATCAACTGGCCGTCACGGAAAATGTTGAAAACCGCGCCGGGCAGGGGATTGCTGCTGTCGTCTAGCTTGATAAGACGAATCTTTACCTTGCTGTCGTTCTCGAAAACGAGGGCAACGTCGCTCTTTCCGTCCCAATGGAAGCTCTGTTTCACCTTGCTCTGGTCAGGGCTTTTGGTGTAGCCCTCCGGTGGCGTTACTTCCTCGGCGATGTAACTGCCAATAGGCATGGAATCCCAAGGCACATCCGTCAGATAGCCGCCTTCGCCGGTGATGTAGGTTCCGGTGAAGGAATTGTCCACGCCGGTGATTTTGATGACCGCACCAGCAAGCCCCTTCGTGGGATCGTCTGCGTCTACTTTTCGGATGCTGCCCTCGCCTGTAATCTCAGGAGTATCCTCAAAAGTAACCGTAACCGTAGTATTGCCGTTACTGGGTAGGACAACATACTGAGGACCGGGATTATCAAGCATATAGCCGGGTGTCAACGCCAACGTGAAAATGTCGATTTTCGCCGAAACGAAATGTAATTTTTCGCCGGTCAGCACACAGGTGTATACAGCCCTTATACACCACATC
>JAAWGR010000026.1 GCA_022795445.1 Oscillibacter sp.
CCGTGAACGGCCCGTTTTCTCTTTTTCTTCGCGAAGAAAAAGAGAAAATGGGGGGTTCAACCCCCCAGCCATGGGAATGGCTGAAGAAAACCCCCTCCGGAGAGTTGGAGGGGGTTTTGTTAAATATTTTCTTCACGGTCTGCGCGGATTAGGCGCTGTAATGCATCCACTGCGAGCCGTACCGCAGATGATGTATCCTCCGTCATGGGTTGCCCCATTCCAAGAGCCTCCCGCTCTTGGTTCCATACCACATGGAAACACGACCCGCAACGACATCCCAATGCCGCCGCTACCACAAATAACGCCGCCGATTCCATCTCGCTGGCCATCACACCTAAACCCTTCCAGCTCTCCCACTTCTGCTTCAGTTCGTAAGAAACCGGAGACGCATCAGGACTGTGCTGCCCATAAAAACTATCCTTACAATGAACGACACCTGTGTGGAACCGCAGCCCCATCTCATCCGCAGCCTGCGCAAGACAAGACGTAACCCGGAAATCCGGTACCGCCGGAAACTCAATCGGCGCATACTCTAAACTCGTATGCTCATACCGGATCGCTCCCGTCGCAATCACAAGATCTCCCGCTAAAACGTCCAAATTGATGCCGCCGCAGGTGCCTGTTCGAATGAATGTATCTGCTCCGCATTTATGCAGCTCTTCCATGGCTATGGCAGCAGACGGCCCGCCAATACCAGTGGAACAAGCTGTAACCTTTTCTCCAAGAAGCGTCCCAGTCCAAACGTTGTATTCCCGGTTGTACGCAACCTGCTTTGCATCGTCAAACAGCGCGGCTATGGCAGGTACGCGGCCCGGATCACCAGGCAGGATGCAGTACCGTCCAATGTCATCAGGGGTACAGGCAATGTGATATTGTTTTTCTGTTTTCTGCATAGGGACACCTCACATTCTCAAACTTAGAAAAATCTATGAACCAACCTTCCTCAGTATATCGGATTTTGCGGCTTTTTTCAAGGGCTTCCCGCTTATTTTAGCGTAACAACCGTTACGCCTGCTTCCCCCTCGCCATAAACGCCCAGACGGTAACTCTTCACTGCCCGGCTGCGCCGCAGGATATCATGAACAGCCTTGCGCAGTGCGCCTGTGCCCTTTCCATGGATAATTGTGACCGTTTCCAACTTGCCCATCACAGCCGCAGAAAGAAATCCTTCCACAACGCCCTCCGCTTCCAACGTCTCCAAACCGCGGATATCCAATTCCCGGGAAGCTGTGGCATGAAGTGTCCGGTTCCCGCTGGAAGGCGCTGGCGCCGGCTTCCGTGCCGCCCGCTCCGCGCCTTCAATCAGGCGCACTTCATCTGCTTTTGCTTTCATTTTTAATGCGCCTGCTTTCAGCTGCAGCGTTCCGTCCTTGCCAACCGAAACCACTTCTACCGCATTGCGCACACCGGGAATTTCCACCAGGTCGCCCGCCTGAATAGGACGGCTGGGTTTCGGAATGGGAACTGGGACGTCCCTCTGTGAACGCAGCTGTTCCTCCGCCTGGTTCAGCCCCTGGCGGATGGCTGCCTGAGCGTCGTTGATATTCTGTGCCGTGTCCGCCCGGGCCTGGAGGCGGCGGAGTTCCGCCAATTCGTTGAACGTCTGGTCCACCGCCGCTTTCGCGTCCCGCAGGATGCGCTTGGCCTCCGCCTCGCCGCGGCTGCGGGCGTTTTCCTTTGCCCGTTCCATCTGTTCCCGGAATTCCCGCGCCTTACGGGCATCCTCTTCCCGTTGGCGATAAAGCCGTTCGGTTTCCTGTTCCCGTTTTTCCAGCGCCTGACGCTTGATTTCCAGCTGTGTCAAAACGTCCTCAAAACGCACACTATCGCCGCTCATCTGCATTTGGGCCGCGTTAATGACTTCCTCCGGAAGCCCCAAACGGCGGGAGATCGCAAAGGCGTTGGATTTTCCGGGAATGCCGATCAAAAGCCGGTAGGTTGGGCTGAGCGTCTCCACATCAAACTCACAGGAGGCGTTTTCTACCCCTGCCGTCGTCATAGCAAAGCTCTTCAGCTCGGCGTAATGGGTAGTCGCAGCGATTTTCGCACCGGCCTGCCGGACGTGTTCAATAACTGCAATCGCCAGCGCCGCGCCCTCAATAGGATCCGTGCCGGCGCCCAGCTCGTCAAATAAAATCAAGCTCCGGCGGTCAGCTTCCTTCAAAATGCCCACAATGTTTGTCATGTGCGCAGAGAACGTCGACAGGCTCTGCTCAATGCTCTGCTCGTCGCCGATGTCTGCCAGAACCCGCTCATAAACCGCAACCGCGCTCTGGTCCGCCGCCGGGATATGCAGGCCGCATTGGGTCATCAGCGTCAGCAGGCCTAACGTTTTCAGAGAGACGGTTTTACCGCCCGTATTGGGCCCGGTGATCACCAGCGTGTCAAACGTGCTGCCCAGCTCCAAATCGATTGGTACTGCCGTTTTTATATCCAGCAGCGGGTGCCGTGCTTTCCGCAAACGGGTGGAGCCGTCCCGGCGGACCGCCGGACGCACAGCGTCCATTTTGTAGCTCAGCTCGCCCCGGGCAAAAATCAAATCCAGGTGGACAAGCGCGTCGTAGTCCCATTGGATGTCTTCCCGGTGGGCCGCCGCGTCAGCAGACAGTTCCGCCAGAATACGCTCGATTTCTTTCTGTTCCTTGGCTTCCAGTTCAATGTATTCATTGTTGGCCTGGACAACGCCCATTGGCTCCACAAACAGCGTCGCGCCAGAGGAAGAAATGTCATGGACGAGGCCGGGCAGATTGCCCTTCTGCTCGGCCTTCACGGGCACTACGAACCGTCCGTCCCGCTGGGTGATAATCGTTTCCTGCAAAACTTTTGCATAAGTGGGTGAGGAAATGATTTTTTGCAGGATCTGACGGCTTTTCGCTTGAGCGGCCCGCATATGGCGGCGGATGTCCGCCAGCTCCGGCGACGCCGCGTCGGCAATCGTGTCCTCATCCGGGATGCAGCGTTTGATTTTTTCCTCAAGAAAACGGTTGCCATGGAGCGAGAGGAAAAGGTGGTCAATGGCGGTCTTTTCCGCCGCCTCGTCATTAAAATACTCCTTGGCCCGGCGGGCGGCCGTCAGCAATCCCGCAACGGTCAGCAGTTCCCGGGTATTCAATGCGCCGCCCCGGTCGGCGCGGTCAAGGGCCTCTGCCACCGGCTTCACGCCGGAGAAGGATGGGCTTCCATGCAGCCCGATCATCAGCCGTGCCGCGTCGGTCTGGTCCAGGAGGCGCAGGACCTCCTCCGGTTCCGTCTCGGGACGGATTTGCAGAGCCCGTGTTTTTGCCTCCGCGCTGATGGCCTGTTCCGACAGTAATTGCAGAACACGCGGAAGTTCCAGGGTACGCAGGGATTTATCAAATAATTCGCTCATATAACTCCTCCTATGAGGTGCAGTGGTGAAAGGATCTTAAATATAATTGTTTTCCTCCTCCAGCAGCCAAGGAAGGCGGTAATCCACTTCCATCTGGATGCAGGGCCGGGGAAAATCGTCCGGCATAAGCATGCATTCCCGATAAAAGGCGACCGAAAACGTTGGCGTGATTTCTACCCAGGCTTCTGGCGGAAGCCCCTTCTGCCAAGGCCCGCCTTCCAGAATTTCGCCTTTCAAGTGGTACCAGCCGCCGCCGGAAATATCTTTCGGCGTGCCGATGTAATACATCGTCTCTGCGGGTTTTTCCACATCCAAACCTAATTTTGTGAAAAACTCCGTTACGGCAGGCGGCAGGGTCTTGACAGCCAGCACAAAATTCCGGCACCCGGAACAGTCGCACGTTACCCAAGGCAAGGGATGGGCTTCGCAGTAGGCACGGTTTGCCTCCACATCTACCGCAAGGTGATAAGGGCCAATCGTCCGTTCTTTCATAGCAATCCCTTCTTTGCATCTAAGCATCTATTGCCCAGCCAATCCCTTGTAAAAATCCAACGTCTTGAAATTCCGCTCCAGCTGGGCAAAAACAAACGCCTCCGCCGCGCTGCCCAAACGCTCCAGGGCTTCTGGCCCCAGACGGAACGCATACAGCCGCTTTGGGTCTCCATATACAATATGCCGCAGGGCAGCCAGGGAGTCCCGGCATAAGGGCCGCCCGTTTCCTGGAGGTGCGCATTTTTTGCAGTGAATAACGCCCTGCACCGTATCCAAAACCGGCGCTTCCGGTTCTGGTTCTCCGCAACAGGCGCAGGCGTCCGCCAGCGGTTCGTAGCCGGCAAGGCACAGCAAACGCAGCTCGAAAGCTGGCTTTACCAGCGCGAACGGCTTGCGCAGCTTTGACAGGGCGTACAGACCGTTCAAAAGGTGCCGCAGAAGCTCCGGAACCGGGACCTCCTCCGGCGCGACGGTTTCCGTCAGCTCAGCCAGATAAAACCCCAGCGCCAGCGATTCCAGGTCGCTCCGCAGGCCGTCGAACAAATCCAGCGTCGAACCTTCCCGGGCATAGCGCCATGCCCCGCGCTGGTAGAGGGTCCACTCCGAGTACGCCAGGGACTGGGCACAGGCGGCAAATTTACAGGTTTTACGCCGCGCTCCCCGGGCAACGACGGAAATTTTCCCCCATTCTTCCGTTAAAAGCGTTAAAATTTTATCCGTTTCTTTCGTCTGCGTCTCCCGCAGAACAACGCCGCGGGTGACCGTCACATCCGCCACGGCGTTCCCTCCTATGTAGGGGGCTGTGCCCCCACGCGGTTATTGACTGCCGGCTTCCCGCTCTGCCGCACAGTAGAGCATATATGCGGCAGGGTCGCCGGTCTGGCAGAACAGCTGCCAAATCAGGTCAGAATCCATGAGGCAGACCTCCTTTTTGCCCGCGAATCTTGGACATCTTATGGATTAGTCTGCGAAATCTGTCGGATTTTATGGCTGGAAATCTGTGGCCAGGGGTGCAGGTTCAGTCCTCGCGATAGCCGAAGCTGCGCACATAATTCACGTTGTCCCGCCAGTTTTCCTTGACCTTTACCCAGGTTTGCAGGTAGACCTGAGCGCCCATAAAGTTTTCCATATCTTTCCGTGCCAGGGAGCTGATTTTTTTCAGCATAGTCCCCTGTTTCCCGATAATAATCCCCTTATGGCTGGCTTTTTCGCAATAGATGGTGGCGTCGACATCTATTATGCCGGAGTCGCGTTCGGAGAACTTCGTGATTTCCACGGCGGTACCGTGGGGGATTTCTTTCTCGAGGCACAGCAGCAGTTTTTCACGCAGCAGCTCGCCCATAACCTGGCGTTCCGGCTGGTCGCTGACTTGGCCGTCCGGGAACAGCTGGGGGCCTTCTTCTGCGTATTTGGAGGCTTCCGCCATCAGGTCGTCCAGGCCGCTGCCGGTGTGCGCGGAGATGGGAATGATGGCGTCAAAACCGTCCCAAACTTCGCTGTAGGCAGCGATCACGGGCAGGAGGGCAGCGGGTTCAACCGTATCAATTTTGTTGATGCAGAGGATGCAGGGGATTTTTTCCTCCCGAATACGTTCGATCAAGGCCTTTTCGGGTCCGCCGGCATGGGGGATGGGTTCTACCAGAAGGAGGGCGCAGTCCACATCGCTCAGGCTGGCGGTGACGACTTTGACCATATAGTCCCCCAGGGCGGACTTTGGCCGGTGAAGGCCTGGGGTATCCAGGAGGATATATTGGGTATCCTCCCGGTTGACGACGCCATAGATACGGTTTCGGGTCGTCTGGGCCTTATTGGAAACAATGGCGACCTTTGCGCCCACCAAGGCGTTGGTAAGGCTGGACTTTCCCACATTGGGCCGTCCGCAGACGGTGAGCATGGCGGTTTTTTGAATGTTCATCAGGTGATCCTCAACTTTCTTTGAGCGTTTATGGTTCCAGAGCGCATGGGGTCAGGGCGGAAATATTTACCGTGCCAGCGACTTCTTCAGATATTGCCCGGTATACGACTTTTTGCAGGCGGCCACCGTCTCCGGCGTACCGGTGCAGACAATCTGGCCGCCGCCGTCGCCCCCCTCGGGGCCCAGGTCGATGATCCAGTCGGCACACTTGATCACATCCAGGTTGTGCTCGATGACCACCACCGTGTTTCCGTTGTCCACCAGCCGCTGCAGCACCTCCAAAAGCTTGCGCACATCGTCGGTGTGGAGCCCCGTCGTGGGCTCGTCCAGAATATAAATCGTCTTGCCCGTTGCCTGCTTCGACAGTTCCGTCGCCAGCTTGACACGCTGCGCTTCACCCCCCGACAGTTCCGTCGACGGCTGTCCCAGCTTTACATATCCTAATCCAACATCGCACAGCGTCTGCAGCCTGTTCCGCAGCTTCGGGAGCGGCGCGAAAAACTCCACCGCCTCATCCGCGGTCATGTCCAGCACATCCGCGACATTTTTCCCCTTATAATGCACCTCCAGCGTCTCCCGGTTGTAACGCTTGCCCTTGCACACCTCGCACGGTACAAAAATGTCTGGCAGGAAGTGCATCTCGATTTTCAGCACGCCATCGCCGGAACACGCCTCGCAGCGCCCGCCCCGGACGTTAAATGAAAACCGTCCCGGACCGTAACCGCGGCTCTTTGCCTCCTGCGTGGAGGCGTAAAGGTCCCGGATATCGTTGAACAGCCCCGTGTACGTCGCCGGGTTGGAGCGCGGCGTCCGCCCGATGGGGCTTTGGTCAATGTTGACCACTTTATCCAAAAACTCCAAACCGTCAATCCGGGCGCATTTGCCAGGATGGGTCTTCATGCGCATCAAATCCGCGCCCAGACGCTTGAACAGCACCTCGTTCACCAGCGAGGATTTCCCGCTCCCCGATACGCCCGTTACAACGGTGAACGTCCCCAGCGGGAAGTTGACGTTGATTTTTTGCAGGTTGTTCTCTTCGGCCCCAATGACCCGCAAAAGCTTGTCGTTCCCCGGCCTGCGGGTTTCCGGAACCGGAATCTTTTTTTTGCCGGAAAGATACTGTCCCGTCAGGGAATCCGGGTTGTCCATAACTTCCTGTGGCGTACCGGCAGCAACGACCTGTCCGCCGTGAACGCCCGCCCCTGGGCCGATATCGATCAAGTAATCCGCCGCCCGCATGGTATCCTCGTCGTGCTCCACAACGAGGAGGGTGTTGCCCAGGTTCTGCAAATCCCGCAGCGTCGCTAAGAGCTTATCATTGTCCCGCTGGTGCAGGCCAATGGAAGGCTCATCCAAGATATACAGCACGCCCATAAGGCTGGAGCCGATCTGCGTTGCCAGACGGATTCGTTGGCTCTCACCGCCGGAGAGGGTACCTGCGCTGCGGCTGAGGGTCAGGTAGCCCAGGCCCACGGCCCGCAGGAAGCCCAGGCGGGATTTGATTTCTTTCAAAATGCGTCCGGCGATCAAAAGCTGCTGTTCGGATAGTTGCAGGTTCTCCACCCACGCCAATTCGTCCACGACGGACAGCTGCGTACAGGCATGGATATCCAGCTCGCCGACGGTTACGGCGAGGGATTCTTTTTTCAGCCGCCGGCCCTTACAGGTAGGGCAGGGGCATTCAGCCATTATTTCTTCCAATTCCCGTTTGCTGGAATCGCTTTGGGTTTCCCGATACCGCCGCTCGATGTTGTTGCAAATGCCCTCGAAGGGCTGGCGCAGCACGCCTTTCCCCCGCGGCTGGTCGTAATGCAGCTCCAATTTTTCACCTTTTGTACCGTACAGGATAACATCTTTTGCCTGCATCGTCAATTGTTCCCAGGGTGTATCCAGGGAAAACTGGTATTTTTTCGACAGCGCGTCGAAGTACATGCGGGAGATGCCGTCGGAGCGGATGTTGCCCCAACCGGACGCCTGGATTGCCCCTTCCAGGATGGACTTGGAGGGGTCTGGCACGACGAGGGAAACATCCGCTTTCAGCTGGCTGCCCAGGCCGGAGCAGGTAGGACAGGCGCCAAAGGGGTTGTTGAAGGAGAACATTCGGGGTGTCAGTTCTTCAATGGAAATTCCGCAGTCTTCACAGGCGTAATTTTGGGAGAAGGACAAGTCTTGTTCTTCCCGGAGGAGGTTGATGATGACCAGCCCGCCGGAGAGGTTGGAGGCGGTTTCCACGCTGTCGGTAAGCCGCTGCTGGATATCGGGGCGGATAATCAGGCGGTCGATGATGATTTCGATGTTATGTTTTTTGTTTTTCTCCAGCTTGATTTCTTCATCAAGTTCGTAGAGGTTCCCATCGGCGCGGACCCGGACGTAACCGGAGCGTTTAGCGTCCTCAAAGATTTTCGCATGTTCGCCTTTTTTCCCGCGGATGACGGGGGCCATGACTTGGATGCGGGTACCTTCTGGAAGGGCAAGGATTTGGTCAATGATCTGGTCGATGGTTTGCTGCTGGATGACCTTCCCGCACTTTGGGCAATGCGGCGTACCGACCCGCGCCCACAGGAGGCGTAAGTAGTCGTAGATTTCGGTGACGGTGCCGACGGTAGAGCGTGGATTTTTGCTGGTCGTTTTCTGGTCGATGGAGATTGCGGGGGAGAGGCCCTCAATATAGTCAACATCCGGTTTTTCCATCTGTCCAAGGAACATTCTGGCATAGGAGCTCAAGCTTTCAACGTATCGGCGTTGGCCCTCGGCGTATATGGTATCGAAAGCCAGCGACGACTTGCCCGACCCGGAAAGTCCGGTCATAACAACCAATTGATTCCGCGGGATGGTTACGTCGACGTTTTTCAAGTTGTTCGTCCGTGCACCTTTTACTACGATCTTATCCAACATTGGGGATACTCCT
This sequence comes from Oscillibacter sp., assembly GCA_022795445.1. Lineage (GTDB taxonomy): Bacteria > Bacillota > Clostridia > Oscillospirales > Oscillospiraceae > Oscillibacter. The sequence continues at coordinate 8,686 of JAAWGR010000026.1, forward strand.
TTTGTATACATCGTACTCGCGCCTTGCGGCGCGGCTGGGAGTCTGCTGCCATGCTGGCAGCTGGGCTTTTGAACCCCCCATTTTCTTTTCTCCCTGGGAGAAAAGAAAACGGGCCGTTCACGGTCCAAAAGAAAAGAGCGTTGGTGGGGTCTGGTGGAACCCTTTGGCGTCTGCTCCTTTACGTGGGAAGTTCACACTGATTTGACTCTGCGTCTCCTTCCGCTGTCGCTGCTGCGGGGGTGAGGTGGAGTTGATTCTTCTACCGCTTTCTTTCGGTAGATTGGTGCTGCGTATTTGCTTTTTACCGATGGTCTGTGCGTCCTAGCAGGTAATCTACCGAAACATCAAAACAATCTGCTAACCTATATAAATCCTTTGCTGAAATATTAACCTTTCCATACTCGATTTTCTGGTAATGATTTGGTGTAACTTCTAACACCTTTGCCATATCAGACTGTTTCAATTTTCGTTCATTTCTCAAATCTTTGATCCGTTGCCCCATGATTGTTAATAAGTCCATAAAATTCTCCTTGACAAACATCTTAAAAGAATGTATAATAAACACATCAAATAACGATGCTTGGTAGGTGGTTCCATGCCTAGTATATACGAAAGACTTTTTGAACTCTACGGCGACGCGGTTTTAAAGGACTGCAATTGCTGCAAAAGCGATGAAATAAACCAGTTTACCAGCGCATTAGGCGTTGAGGATGATATGGAAGTGGTAATTAGCGATTATCTGGTAGACAGCTACTACCGCTGGTCCACCAACGCTTTTGCGTTAGGGTTACACCTTGGGTTGTCGCTGTTAAACGGTAATGTCAGCGGTATTCGCCCGCAGAAGGGCGAGTAAATCCCCTGGCGCGGCCTCGACCTGTGCGCCGATTTTCCCCGCTGAAATGTAGATGGTGGGGAAATCCAGCGCGGACACATGGAACACTGTCGGGAAGGATTTTTTCATCCCGATGGGACTGCATCCGCCCCGCACATAGCCGGTCACGGCGGTGATTTCGGAGACGTGGAGCAGTTCGATGGATTTTTCTCCCACTGCTTTAGCGGCTTTTTTCAGGTCGAGGCTGTCGGGCGTAGGGATATCGAAAACGTAGATATCTTTAGACGCGCCTCGTGCGGTAAGGGTTTTGAAGGCGCGTTTTGGGTCTTGTCCCAGGGCCTGGGCGACATGTAAGCCATATTCCCGCGTTCCCTCCGGCCCATCGCTCTCCTCGTAGTAGTGGGCTGTATATGGGATTTTCTTTTGGTCAAGGATTCGCATAACATTGGTTTTTTCTTCTTTTTTCCGCATAAAAACACCTGCTTAATTGGGCAGCGTACACGACGCCCAGCAAAAGCCTACAAACAAAACAATGGTAACAAAGACCGTACTCCACCGCATGCTGTTGATATAATAGTCTGACGGTTCCGCGTTCTTGACAAACCTCTGATACCGGAGGTCAAAAAAATCTCTTGGGAACGCAACCATTGCCATAGTAAACAGCGTAAACAGCACAAGGATGGCGTAAAACCCCAAGTTACCCCGTGCCGTCAGCTCCGGATACAGAGCGAACCGTGCAAACAAGGCGGGGGAAGTTTCGTAATCCTCCCAATTGTACGGTACGCCGAGGGAGACAATCCCGACGTTTTCAAGGGACCATTCTCCGTATTTGTCGAACCACCCAATGCTTCCTGAACCGTCCAGATAATCCATCGACAGTCCGCCCTCAAACAGGAGGGCGTCGTTTTTGGTCATACGGATTCTGTATACATTATCGGCTCCCTCCCAAGTAGTAGACATTTTTTCCAAGGGGTATTCGATTTCACAGACATCATGCAGGATCTCGCCGATTTGGAGGTCGACCACAGAGAGGAAATTCGTAGGATGGGTGACGGCAGCAGTCACCAGACCGCCGTTGACTTTCCCGCTGTAAACGATGGTTCCGTCCTCCAGCATGGAGGGCTTCAGCAGTCCGTTCTGGAAGCGGAACCCCCGATGGTATTGGTTGAAAACCGTAATTGCACCGAAGATCAAAATCATTGCGGCTAAAACGCAAAGGTGGATTTTCTGGAACCGTGTCCGTTTTTCCATACTTGCACCTCCTAGTTTCCCATGATTTCCTTCTGGACATACTTAGGCAATTTTGCGAGGATTAACCGGTGGGATTCTTTGCAGAGTTCCCGGAGGAAATCGTCATCCAGGTTCCCATCCAAAAGAACGGCGATCCAAAGGCGCTTATCGCAGTAGAACCCCGGCAGGATTTCCGGATATTGTGCCCGCAGCAGTTCGGCTTTCTGCGGCTCGCATTTCAGGTTTATGAGGTCATGCCCGTTATACGCCGCATCTTTCATCCCCTTAGGAGAGCAGACGGCGACGAACAATTTGCCGCGTATCATATACCGGAACCATGCCCACTCGGGTTTATAGTCCTTCTCGCATCCCGGCAGGGACAGCAGGAATTCGTCGAGCCATTCGTAACGCATCAATCTTCCCCCCGTAGTTCGATAATCCGGTCACGCAAAACAGCGGCGTACTCGAATTCCAGCATTTTGCTGGCTTCCCGCATTTCCTTTTCCAGTTTCTTGATTTCCAGTTCCCGCTCCTGCTTCGACAGTTTTTTATGGTGCCGCGCCCGCACAGATTCTTCCTCCGCCACGGTGGAGATTTCCAAAACCTCCCGCACGCCCTTAATGATGGTTTTTGGCACGATGCCATGGGCCTGGTTATAGGCGTCCTGAATACTCCGGCGGCGTTCGGTCTCATCCATAGCGGCCTGCATGGAGGGCGTGATGGCGTCGGCGTAGAGGATAACAAGGCCTTCGGCGTTCCGTGCGGCGCGGCCGATGGTCTGGATCAGGGAAGTCTCCGAGCGGAGGAACCCTTCTTTATCGGCGTCCAGCACGGCCACAAGGGACACCTCAGGCAGGTCCAGGCCCTCGCGGAGGAGGTTGATGCCCACCAAAACATCGAACTTGCCCAGCCGCAGGTCGCGGATGATTTCCATCCGTTCGATGGTCTCCACATCGGAGTGCATATAGCGGACTTTGATGCCGGCATTTTTGAAGAACTCCGTCAAATCCTCCGCCATTTTTTTGGTCAGCGTCGTCACAAGAACGCGCTCGCCTTTTGCGGCCCGTGCGTTGATCTCGTCCGTCAGGTCGTCGATCTGCCCGGTAACAGGCCGCACTTCCACCCGCGGGTCCAGCAGCCCGGTAGGCCGGATGACTTGTTCCACCACCTGGTCCGCCCGGCCCCGCTCATACGGCCCCGGCGTAGCGGAGACGAACACGGCTTGTCCCACGCGGTCCTCGAACTCTTCAAATTTCAGCGGCCGGTTATCGTAGGCGCAAGGCAGGCGGAAGCCGTATTTGACCAGGGAATCCTTGCGGGCGTGGTCGCCGTTGTACATGGCCCGCACTTGGGGGAGGGTCACATGGCTTTCATCGACGAACAATACGAAGTCGTCGGGAAAGAAGTCCAGCAGCGTCATAGGCGCGGACCCGGCCGGACGGTTGGAGATAATGCGGGAGTAGTTCTCGATACCGGAGCAGTAACCCAGTTCGGTCATCATCTCCATATCGTACTCCGTCCGCTGACGGATGCGCTGGGCCTCCACCAACTGATTGTTTTCGGTGAAAAACTGCACCTGTTCCTCCAGCTCCTGCCGGATTTCGTGGATGGCCTTATCCATCTTATCCTTTGTCGTGACGTAATGGCTGGCAGGATAGATTACGATGTGGTTCAGCTTCAGGTTTGCGGTCCCGGTGATGGGATTAAACTCGCTGATGCGGTCAATCTCGTCGCCAAAGAATTCCACCCGAATGGCCTTTTCCTTATAGTAAGCGGGGTAAATTTCCACCGTGTCCCCTCGGACGCGGAACATGTTCCGCTCGAACGCGATATCGTTCCGTTCATAGCGGATCTCAACCAGGCGGCGCAGAAGCTGGTCCCGGTTCCACTCTGCCCCAACTCGGAGGGAAACAGACAACTTGGCGAAGTCTTCCGGCTCGCCCAGGCCGTAAATGCAGGAGACGGAGGCCACAACGATGACATCCCGCCGCTCCAGCAGGGCGAAGGTGGCAGAGAGCCGCAGGCGGTCGATTTCATCGTTGGTGGAAGCGTCCTTGGCGATATAGGTATCGGTGTGGGGGATATACGCCTCGGGCTGGTAGTAATCGTAATAACTGACGAAATACTCCACAGCGTTATTGGGGAAGAACTCCTTAAATTCGGCGCAGAGCTGTGCGGCAAGGGTTTTGTTATGGGCCAGCACCAACGTAGGACGCTGGACCTGTTCAATAACTTTCGCCATGGTAAAGGTTTTGCCGGAGCCGGTGACGCCAAGGAGAACCTGTTCTTTCAGTCCGTTCTCGATGCCCTCGGCCAAAGCGGCGATGGCCTCCGGCTGATCGCCAGAGGGTTCGTATTCTGAAACGACTTGAAATTTTGGCATAACAACGCTCCATATGATTCCAAAGTATTTGGTTATTGTACCACAAAAACCGCGGTCTGACAACAAATGTTCTACAGATTTTTAGGAATTTTTTTGTTGGAGATATACAAAAAACAACACCCATTTACTTTTATGTTCCCAGTGATAATTTCCGCAGCAATATATGTATTATGTATATTGAACCATATTATCTCGAACATTACCCGGATAACGTTTCCAGGAGTCCTCCTCTGGATATCAAAAACGGTCAAAGAAACCGGAGTCCCGCAGGGAAACGAACTCCCGGTCTGCGATGATGATATGGTCCACCAGCTCCACGCCAACGATACGCAATGCGGAGAGGGCCTGTTCCGTGGCGGCGTTATCGTCGGAGGAAGGCACCGCCAGGCCGCTGGGATGGTTATGGGCCAGGATTACTTGGGTGGCGGCGGAATTTACCGCATTGAGCACCAGCTGCCGCATGTTCAGCTCCGCCAGGGAAATGCCGCCGCTGGACAGCCGCCGGTAGGCAAGCAGCCTCCGCTTTTTATCCAGGCACAGCTCGTATACAGTCTCCACCTGTTCCCCTTCAAACAGGTCCATCAGGAGGGCTCCCGCGTCTTTGCTGTCGTTTAGGATGGTATCGCCCATCTTTGTCTGGTCCAGTTTTGCCTTCCGGATCAGCTGGGGCACCAGCTTCAAAAGGATGGACGCCGACTCGCCGATGCCCTCCACCGCTTGCAGATCCTCCAGCGATGCGTTGAAAACGGCCTCCAAGCTTCCATAGCGCTCAATCAGCGCATGGGCAATGGGATTTGTGTCGCGGCGGGGGATGGCGTAGTAGAGCAGAAGCTCCAGGGCTTCGTGGGCGGCGAAGGAGTCCAGGCTGGAGTTCTGGAACCGTTTTCGCATTTTATCCCGGTGGCCGTCGTGAATGCCCATAATCCCCCTCCTTTCCACAGTAAGTACAGGAAGATTATACCACGATTCAGCCCATACAGCAATACAAATTCAAAGAAATCCGCCCTTTGCTTCCCGTTTTCGTTTCCAATTGCTTATGAATCGGGCGGAAAATAAGTTTTTGTTGACACACATGAAAAAGATATGGTATACTTAACGATACGTGAACTGGAAAAGGTCTGCCGCGCCGCCTATGGGGCGGTGTTGGGATAGCGCCAGTCGATACGGCGCAAGAACGACAGGAGGTGTGTTCGTTATGGCGACAAAGCGTACCTATCAGCCCAAGAAGCTGCACGGACAGAAGGTCCACGGCTTCCGCAAGAGAATGGCCACGGCTAATGGCCGCAAGGTGCTGGCCCGCCGCCGGGCTAAGGGCCGCGCCCGCCTCTCCTACTGATGTAAGGCGGAGGAGAGTCAAGTTGAAAAAAGGGTCCTGACAGGGGCGGCTGGAATTCGTTTCGATTCCTCCGTCCCTGGCGTTGGTTTTCGGTTTGGGGGGAAGGGTATGAAGCCTGCGGCGACACTGAAAAAAAACTATGAGTTCCGCCGCCTGTACCAGAAGGGCGTCTCAGCGGTGGGCAGATGCATGGTCATCTACTGCCGTAAGAACCGCCTGGGGCGCAACCGTGTGGGGATTACCGTTTCCGTCAAGCTGGGCAACGCTGTGACGCGGAACCGTGCGCGCCGCCGCCTGCGGGAGGTGTGCCGGCTGAATGGGGACAAGCTCTCAAAAGGGTGGGACCTGGTGGTCGTGGCCCGGGGACGGACGCTCTCCGGTTCCTGGAAGGAACTGAACGAGACCTTTCTGCACCTGTGCGGGAAGCTGAAACTGCTGGAGGAGAAGGGATGAAACAAATCCTCATCGCGCTGGTGCGCTTTTACCAAAAGGAAATCTCCCCCGCCCGGCCTAGGTGCTGCAATTATATCCCCACCTGTTCCCAGTATGCGCTGGAAGCCCTGGAAAAGTACGGGGCCATAAAGGGCAGCTGGCTGGCGTTCCGCCGGATTCTGCGCTGCAACCCCTTCCACAAGGGCGGCTATGACCCGGTTCCATAGGGCCCGCCGGGACAAAGAGGCCACCTGAATCCAAGCCTCAATTTTTGGAGGAAAAACTATGTTTTCAACCATTGGATACATCATCTGTATCCCCTTTGCCTGGCTGGTGCGGCTGTTCTATAGCCTGACCAGCTCCTACGGCATGGCAATCATCCTCTTCACCGTGGCCATCAAGCTGATCATGCTCCCCTTCCAGCTGAAGTCGAAAAAGAGCATGATGCGCATGAGCCGCATGTCCAGCCGGATGGAGGAACTCAAGAAGAAATATGCCAATAACCAGCAGAAAATGGGCGAGGAACTGCAAAAGCTTTACGCAGAGGAAGGCATCAACCCGATGTCCGGCTGTTTGTGGAGCTTCCTCCCCCTCCCCATCCTGCTGGCGCTGTACTCCATCCTCCGCCAGCCCATCACCCACTTTATGTTGCTGGGCAGCGACGTGGTGCAGAAGATGGTGGACGCCGTGTCCGCCGCCGGGGTGGATCTGTCTACCATCGTCCGGATGCAGGACGGGGCCGCCGTCGTGAAGGACGGGCTCACCCAGCTCCTGCCCACCGGCCAGATCAACCTGGTCAATACCGTCGCCACCCAAATGCCGGAACTGGGCAGCTCCATCGAAGGATGGATCAATGTCAATTACAGCTTCTTGGGCCTGGATATGGCGGCTACCCCCTGGAATGCCGTGCAGGCCTTCTCCCCCAGCTGGGCGTGCATTGGCCTGATCCTGATCCCGATCCTCGCAGGCGGCTCGCAGCTGCTGTTTACCAAATTCACCATGCGCAGCCAGCCCCAGACCGAGGCCGCCGCCAGCACCAACCGGATGATGATGTGGATGCCCCTGTTCTCTGTCTATATCGCTTTCACCATGCCCTCCGCCCTGGGCGTTTACTGGATTGCCCAGAGCGTCTTTTCAGCGATACAGGAATTCTTCATGACCAAATTCTTCAACAAACGCTTGGAGGCGGAGGAAAACGCCCGCTATGAGGCCCGCCAGGCGGACCGGAAACGCCGGATGGAGGAAGCAAAGGCATTGCAGGAGCAGCAGCGGCAGGAGAACGCAAAGAAGCAGTCGCTGAAAGAAAAGCGTCAGGCCGCACAGGCGGCGAAGGAAGAAAAAGCCCGGAAAGCGGGCGCCAGTACGACGGAAGCGGGCCGCGTAGGAGACCGCCCCTATGCCCGGGGCCGCGCCTATAAGGCGGACCGTTATGACGATGACAAGAAGTGAGGAACCGTTATGAGGGATTTCATTGATGTAACGGGTAAAAACCAGGAGGACGCAACAAACAAGGCTCTGGAACAGCTGGGGCTGGACCGGGACGATGTGTCCGTAGAAGTATTGGAGCGGGAAAAGGCGGGCTTTTTAGGCATTGGCAAGAGCCCGGCGAAAATCCGTGTGTACTATGGGCCGGAGAAGGAAGAGCCGGCCCCTGTCAAGGCAGAACCGGTCAAGCCGAAGTCGGTGAAGAAGCCGGAAGCAGTTCGGAAACCGGAAGCGGTGAAAGCTGCGGCGAAGGCAGGGAGTACGGAAGAAATTGCGCCCGCTCCCGGGCCGGAGGGTCCGGAACGGGAACGGCGTCCGCGGCAGCCGGCGGAGCGGAAACCGAAGCAGCGTCCCGCCCAGACGGCGGAGCCGAAGGAGGTAAAGCCGGCCTCCCCTGCCCCTGTACAGGAGCTGGGCGAGCCTGTGGACGATGAAAAAGCCCAGGCAATCAAAACCTTCCTGGGCGGGCTGCTGAAGCAGATGGGCAGCGAGGCGGAAATTGAAGTGTACCTGCCGGAAAAGGGGCGTTACAAGGTCTTTTTAAAGGGACAAGGCCTGGGAGCCTTGATCGGCCGCCGGGGCGAGACCTTGGATGCCATCCAGCAGCTGACCAGCTACGCAGTAAACCGCACCGGCGTGCGGGTGCGGGTACAGCTGGACGCGGAGAACTACCGGGAGAAGCGGGAACAGAGCCTCCAGCACCTGGCCAGGAAAGTGGCGGGTAAGGTTGTGCGTTTCCGCCGGAGCGTCACCCTGGAACCCATGAACGCTTACGAGCGGCATGTCATCCATACGGCGCTCCAGGATTTTCCGGGCGTCAGTACCCATTCTACCGGTACCGATCCCGGACGCCGGGTTGTTGTTACCTACGAGCGGGACAAGCATTGAGAAACCGCCGCAAGAAGGACTGTGCCTGCGGGCACAGTCCTTCCTTTTACAAGAAAGGAGCGTTTACCATGTATTTTGCCAACTGGGACGATTTAAAAAGGTACTGCCCAGTTCATAATGGGGTGTGGGAGAAAGAGGCGCTGTATGAGTATTTGGTATGTTACAGCGATATGCGGTTTTCGGAATTATTGGATGGATTTTTCGACGATTACCGGAACGACGAAGCCCTTGCTGACCTGCTTTTTGCGTTCCTCCTGGATGATTATTACGACGGTTCGGACTGCCAGATGGGCGCGGCGCACTGCATCGGGCGTTTGGAGCGGGATGTGCTGCGGAAGAACAAGGACCGGCTGCGGAAGGCACAGGAGAACGAAGTCCTCTGGAAGCGTCCGTTTTTCCGGGAGAATTCCGATTTGGAATGGCTTTGAACGGAGGTATCTGCCAGTTATGAAAAAATCGCAAAATTGTGGGACAAAATGGGGGATGGGAACCGTATTATAAGTGAGCGCGCTCAAAAGACCGAAACATAAGACGGGGATGACCATGGATAAGACCAAATTTACCAACGCAGTGGAAGCCTATCAGAATATGGTATACCGCGCAGCCCTCCACTGCCTGGGCAGCGCGGCGGACGCCGAGGACGCCGTACAGGAAGTGTTCCTGCGGCTGTACAGCTTCCGAGGCGAGTTTGAAAGCGGGGAGCACCTGCGGCGGTGGCTATTGCGGGTGACGGTGAACTTTTGCCGGGACATATTGCGCAGCCCTTGGCGAAAACGCCGGGTATCTTTGGAGGAAGTGCCGGAGGAGCCGGTGTTCCAACGGCCGGAGGAAGCGGCACTGTATCAGGAGGTCATGGCCCTGCCGGAGAAGTATCGGACGGTTTTGTACCTGTTTTATTATGAGGAGCTGGCGGTACGGGAGATTGCGGAGCTGCTGCAAATCCGGCAGTCGTCGGTGACGACGCGGCTGTTCCGCGCCCGGGAAAAGCTGAAGGAACGTCTGGGGGAGGAATGGCAGGATGAATAACAAAGAATTCTATCAAGCAACCTTTTCCCAAGTCTACAGCCACAAGACGGTACGTTGGGAGGATTTTGAGCGTATGAAGAAACGGAAGAACCTGCACCGCTTGTTTGCAGTCGCAGCAGCGGCGGCGCTGATGGCGGCGTTGACCGGTTTGGCGGTGGCGCAGGATTGGTTCGGGCTGCGGGAACTGGTACTGCCGCAGCAGAATCAGGTGAACGTCGTGGAAGACGGGATTGCAACGGACGAAACGACGCTGGTAGATGTGATCAGCCTCTCGGGGTATCTGGATACGCCGGAGAGCAAGGCTTTGGCAGAGTGGAACGCGTTTACCGAAAGCTATGACGCGGACGGTTCCATCATTGCCTCCATCGGGAACCAGCCTACAGGATTTGAAGAAACATATGGACTGTATCTGGTTTATACCCAGGAGATGGCCGACAAACTGGAAGAAATCCTTGCAAAATACAACCTCCGGCTCCACACAGAATTGCAGGTCATCCCGCCGGAACTGTGGACAGACGCGGTGGGGGCGGCGTTCCTGGCGGAGAACCACACCGTCTACAGCGGCTATATCTACGAGGACGGCACCTTCCAGTATGACGGCGCGGCGCAAATCCCCGGTTATGGAAAGATCGATTACCAGTTTCGGCGGGCTGTCCGGGGGAGCTTCAACGATGTGATTTTGAACGTGCAGGATCTGGCCGAGTTCCAGGAGTGGAAGTATCTGACCGCCTGCGGCGTTACGGTGAACCTGGCGCTGTCGGACGGCAAGGCGTTGATTCTGGTGGATTTGGGGGACAGCTTTGTAACCGTCAACGTCCTGGCTGGGACGGAAACCAGCCCGGAGGATGTGTTCTCAAGCGGAAGCATCACAGGGGCCGATTTGGAGGCTTTGGCGGACAGCATCAATTTTACGGCCCTGGCGGAAATCAGGACGCCGGATGTGGAACAGCTTGCGCAGGCGGAGGAACGTCTTATAAACGGCCTTGGAGGCGATGAAGAATCAGACCCGCTGTGGGCGTATACGGGAATCGAGCAGGCGGCTGCCGAGGTATTTGTACAGGAGCTGGCGGATTTGCTGGCGGGCGGAGAGCGGCTCGCTGTTGCGGAACGGTTTGCATACCCCTGCAATGTAAAGACGGACAGCGGGATGTATACCGTGGAATCCCCTGAGAGTTTGTTGGAGTATTACGACGAGGCAATTGGCCCTTATGTGTATGAGCTGCTGGATGAGCTGCAAAACGGGGAACTGTTTGCATACGATGGTTTGGTCGGCGTTGGAAACGGCGCGGCTTGGTTCGGCCTGGTGGAGGATGGGGAAATCCGCCTGTTTACACTTCAGGCCGCCGATTGGAACGGCGTAAGGCCTGTGGAAGAAATCACCGCAGGGTAAACAAAGCGCTTTCGTCATGGGGAGGGGGATTTTCTTCCCCCTCCTTTGCGTTTGGAAAAAAGAGAAATTTACCCTTGCTTTTCGGATTGGAAACATGTAAAATAAAATACAGAACATAAATTGCGGCAGGCAGACGGGGTGTTGGCGCACCTGGAAAGCCTTACGAGTGACGCGACCACTCAGCATAGCAATCCAATATGTGCATTGGCCAAAGTGAAAGCCGGTTTTCCTGTTTTGGCGGGCAGGAACCGGCGGTAAGCGCCTGTGTGCGGTGTGTTTTATGCGGTGTTGAGTCTCGTGTTGCTCAACACCGCTTTTTGTGTTTCCAGCGGACGCCCCAGGAGGAGGCATTGTGATCTCCTTCAACCTCCTTTGTTTTACCTCCGCAGCCTCCGCCTGGGGAGGGCCGTCCGCTGAAAATTAAGAAAGAGGCAAATGATATGAAAAAATTGGCTTCCCTGTTCTTGGCTCTGGCGCTGTGCCTGGGGCTGGCCGTCCCAGCGCTGGCGGACGAGGAACCTCCTATCCCTGCCGAAGAAGGCGTAAAAAACATCGAGTGGAAAAGCAACATGCTGGACGATAATGGCGATAACCTTGCTGAGCAGGACCTGTTCGTTGAGCAGGATGTCATGCTTTGGAAGGGGGATACGAACTTCCCTCTGATTGGCTATGTTGCTACAACCAAGGATGAAGTATTTACTGTAAAAAACACCATGACCCAAGATGATGGTTCTTATATCTATGTGTATGGATTAGGATATGAGAACCACGGCGGCACATATAGCATGGAGGGCGCCGGAGATGATATGTACCTCATCGAAGGCCGTGGCTTGATCCGTTGGGAAGAACAGATGCCTGCCCCCCAAGAGATCAAAGCCGGTGAATCCGTTACTTTCAAGCTGCCGATTGACCAATATAATGAGGGTACCTACTTTGAAATACACGTTGTAATGTATCTGGCCAAGTACGATTGGAGCTTTGAGGTTTATAGCACATTCCGGGTAGATGAAGCAAAGGTTGCGGCGGTAAAGGCTGCCAAAAACACCCCTTCCGACGGTAAATTCAGCGACGTACCAACCACGTCCCCCTTTGCGGAAGCCATCAACTGGGCCGTGGAACAGAAAATCGCCAACGGTAAAACTGAAACCACCTTTGCCCCTAATGCATACTGCTCGATCCGCCATATCCTTACCTTCCTGTGGCGGGCCAACGGCCGGCCGGGCGATAATGGCGATGAAAGCGCCGCCGTTCGGGCCTGGGGGAATCAACTGGGACTTCAGGATGTGGAGAGCAACTTTTGCAGCCGCGCTACGGCGGTGATGTATCTGTGGGTTGCTGCCGGACGCCCGGAACCCACCAAAACCGCGTCGTTCACCGACGTATCCGCAACTGCCAGCTATGCGAAGGCCGTTTCCTGGGCCGTGGAAAAGGGAATTACGACCGGTACAACCACTACAACCTTCTCCCCCGAACACAATTGCACCCGTGGACAAATCGTTACTTTCCTGTACCGGGCGATGAAATAAACCTTAAAAAAGGACCTGCTCTATTGAGCAGGTCCTTTTTTGCTAAAGTTTGGGTCAAGCCTTTTCAAAGGCTTGCGGGGGTCCAGGGGGCGGCGCCCCCTGGGGCTTTCGTAAGCGCCAGCGGAGACCGGAGTAGCGGCGCTGCTGACGGTCGTTCTCTGCCATCGAACGGATCGCTGCATCATCACCAACCATAACCAGCAGCTCCCGAGCACGGGTAAGCGCGGTATACAATACGCCGCGCACCATCAGCGACGGCGCCGCCGGCATCGCAGCCAATATCACCGCTCGATACTCACTGCCTTGCGCCTTGTGGATCGTCTGCGCATAGGCCAAATCCAATTCGTTCAGCTGCTCAATCCCATATACCGCTATGCGGCCGTCAAAATCCAGCTCCAGCCAGTCGCCAGAGGAATCAATCCGCGTTATTCGCCCAACATCCCCATTAAACATCCCTGTGCCTACCGTCCCATCCCCCTTCTCCCACATCACATCATAATCATTCCGCGTCTGCATAACACGGTCGCCCTCCCGAAATAACCGCTCCCCCCATAACAGCTCCCGCTTGCCCTTTTCGGCAGGGTTGAGCGCCTCCTGTAACCGGCTGTTCAAATTGATCGTGCCGCTGGGGCCTTTGCGGGTGGGCGTCAGCACCTGAATCTGCCCTGCCGGTATGCCCATATTGTCCGGCAAACGCGTCTGGCATAGCTCCACTACCGTCGATACCGTCCGCTCCGGGTCGCGGCGGCAGAGAAAGAAAAAATCACCTTGATTATTCACCAGCTGCGGCGGCTGGCCTTGGTTGACGGCATGGGCATTCCGTATAATGGCCGATTGCTCCGCCTGCCGGAAGATGTCCCGCAGAAACACCGTCGCCATTCGGCCGCTGCGGATGAGATCCGAAAACACATTCCCTGCCCCTACCGACGGGAGCTGGTCGGCGTCGCCAACCAAAACCAAACGCGTCCCAGACCGCAGCGCACGCAAAAGCGCCGCAAATAACGGCAAGTCCACCATCGACATCTCATCCACAATCACCGCATCCGCCTCCAGCGGCTCTTTCTCCGTCTTCGTATACGTCACCTGCCGGGTAGCTTCGCTCCAGCTCATGCCAAGGAGCCGGTGAATGGTCTGGGCCTCCATGCCGGTCAGCTCGCTCATACGCTTGGCGGCGCGGCCCGTAGGCGCGGCAAGCACAATATCCAGCCCCATCTTCTGGAACAGCGCCACAATGCCCCGTACCGTGGTGGTTTTGCCGGTCCCCGGACCGCCGGTCAGAATCAACACATTCTGCCGCGCCGCCAGTTCGACGGCTTCCCGCTGCCGGGGCGCGTATGTGATGCCCTGCCGGCGCTCCAGCTCCTCTACCGTCTGGGACGCTTGAAAACTGGTGTCCGTCTGGGCCGCAAGCAGAGCTTCTACCCGCTCCCGGACCGTTATTTCCGCCTCCCACAGCCGGCGGAGATAACAGGCGTCTACATTGGCGACGTGCTCCTGAACTACAGCACGTCTTTCAATCAGAGCGTCCAGGGCCGCCTCCGGAAGATCGGGACTGCATTGGAGCAGCTGTGCCGTGGCAGCAATCAGCTTATTGCGCGGGAGGAATACATGACCGTTGTTTTCATTGTGGGCCAGTTCAAAAACCACGGCGGCTTGGAGCCGTTGGGAGGACTCTGCCGGAAAGCCCATACTCATGGCAATCTCGTCGGTGGTGGAGAACGCAACGCCGCAGTCGTCCTGAGAAAGCAGGTAAGGATTTTCCCGCACCATATCCAAAGCAGCGTCGCCGTACCGCTGGCGCAGCTGCATCGCCAGAACGGGCGGCAGCTCGTAGACGGCCAGGAATGCCATCAGACGCCGTAAACCCATGTGGCGGCGGAAGCCTTCCGCAATCTCCTGGGCCTTGCGGGCGGTCACGCCGCGGATGGTGGCCAGACGTTCCGGCTCCCGCTCCAGAATGTCAAAAGTGTCCATCCCAAAACGGTCAACAATGTTCCGGGCCGTGGCGGGGCCAACCCCTTTGCAGATGCCAGAGGCTAAGTAACTGTATATTTCTTCCTCTTCCTCCGGAAGACTGCGCTCCAGCTCCACCGCCCGGAGCTGGTCGCCGTGCTGGGGATGCTGCTCCCAGACGCCGGAAACCGTCAGGTGTTCTCCCGGCGCAACACAGGGGATGCACCCCACAACGGTAATCACATCCCCCTCCTCGCAGAGGAGGCGGAGAACGGTATAACCGTTCTCCGGGTTCTGGAAAATCAAGCTATGTACGGTGCCTTCCCGGCAGGTTAATTCTTCCATAAACGTCCTCTCTCCCAATGCGTTTCCGCCCCTCAGCGCTCCTTTGCAGTCTCCAAAATGGCCCCCGGCTCCCGGTCTGCCAGATATTGGGCAAGACACCGGGCGTCGTCCGTCAGGCCATGGTCCTCCAGGATAATCCTGGACCCCGGCAGGCGGCCCTGCACCCGCCGCAGTTCCCGGACGTCGGCCTCCATCGCCAGCGCCTCGCCCCGCAGCGGCAGGACCAGCAGCAGCCCAGGGATGGCAGGGCGTCCGGCGTGGACCACCGCGCCGCCAACCAGCCAAACCAGCGTAGTCAGGCCGACCGCCGCCAAAAACGCAATCACGCCGTCTTGTATCAATCCCATTTGAAATCACCTCGCCCCAGCTTATGCAAACCGGGCAAGGCAGGTGCGCGCTTACCGTTCGTCCGACCGGCCTACCAGATAGTCGATGCTGACCTCAAAGTGATCTGCTAATTTCCATAGATTTTCTAAGCTGGGGAAGTGTTTCCCATACTCAAAAAATTGATAGTGCCGCTCATTCAAGCCCACCGCTTCTGCTACTTGCTTCTGTGTTTCTTGTTTTTCTTTTCGCAGTTCTCGAACTCTCTTTCTAAATAAAATTTCCATACAAATCCCTTGATAGATGCATTCTACAGATCAGATGCACTTACCGTTCGTCCGACCGCCCAATCAAATAGTCAACGCTGACCTCGAAATGGTCTGCCAGCTTCCAAACATTCTCTATGTTTGGAAGACTTGCACCTCTTTCATACTTTTGATAGTGCGATTCCGCAATACCAATAGCAACGGCAACCTGTACCTGTGTTTCACTTCGCTCTTTCCGAAGTTCTCGAATTCTTTCTTTAAGTAAAATTTCCATAGCGCCCCCTTGACACGGCAAATAATTAGTGTTATATTATAATTAGGACTGCAAATGATTAGTGTTTTGAAAGGAGATCCTTATGTCTGATTTCATGAAATTTCTCTATGCCAACTACATCAAGCCCCATCTGGATACGCTCCCACGCGAGGACCATACCCCGGACTTCAGCCTCCTAGAGAATATCCTGACGCCGGATGCCCTGGAGAACTTCTCCAAAACCCAGGAATTTACCGCCGTATACGCATTCCTGCTCGGCCTCCGTACCGGCCAGGGGCTGTCCGACGCCATGTGCCCTAAGCATCCCGCGTGATTCCTAACCCCGTCAATATGGCTTCCTCCCGCCCCCGCATCTGCACTTTCATCGGCCCATCGTCCATGTGGTCGTACCCCAGCAGGTGCAGCACCGAATGTACCGCCAAATAGGCCAGCTCCCTCCGGTTTGAGTGCCCGTACTCCTTCGCCTGCGCCGTGACGCGCTCCATCGAAATCACCATGTCCCCCAGCGGCACCAGACCCGTTCCCGGGTCCGCGTCCTCTGCGGTTGGCAATTCCCCAGGCCGGAGGTCAAAAGCCGGAAAACTCAATACATCCGTCGGCCGGTCAACGTTCCGCATTTCCAGGTTGATTTTGTGAATGCCCGCATCATTCGTCAGCTGTACATCGACCTCGCACGGGAACCCAATCCCCTCTGCTTTCAGTGCCTCCCGGATCACTTTCCGGAGGAACGCCTTCTCCCCATCGCTTACCCCAGGTACATCCGCTGTCACCGGAAGATAATGCCGTTTCGCCATGTCGGTTCTCCCCTCTCGTTACCGGCTCTTTTTCCCCTTCCGGTTTTCGTAATCCTCATATGCCTGCACAATCCGCTGCACCATCACATGCCGCACCACGTCCGCATTGCTCAGCTCACAGATGCCGATGCCTTCCACATTCCGCAGCACCCGCATCGCTTCCTTCAGGCCGGAGGTCTTCCCGTCCGGGAGGTCAATCTGGGTCGCGTCGCCCGTAATCACGATCTTTGACCCAAAACCCATACGCGTTAAAAACATCTTCATCTGCTCCCGGCTGGTGTTCTGCGCCTCGTCCAGGATAATAAAACTATCGTCCAGCGTCCGGCCCCGCATATACGCCAGCGGCGCCACTTCAATGTTCCCGCGCTCCAAATACTTCTGGTACGTCTCCGCCCCCAGCATATCAAACAGCGCATCGTAAAGCGGCCGCAGGTACGGGTCGACCTTTGACTGCAAATCCCCCGGCAAAAACCCCAGCCGCTCCCCCGCTTCCACCGCGGGCCGCGTCAGGATGATCCGGTTCACCTGCTTATCCCGGAACGCCATCACCGCCGCCGCAACTGCCAAGTACGTTTTGCCAGTGCCCGCCGGGCCGACGCCAATCGTTAC
Source organism: Oscillibacter sp. (assembly GCA_022795445.1). Taxonomy (GTDB): domain Bacteria; phylum Bacillota; class Clostridia; order Oscillospirales; family Oscillospiraceae; genus Oscillibacter. The sequence goes on from JAAWGR010000026.1 coordinate 25,779, forward strand.
CGTGTTCTTCAGGACCGAAGCAATATAATCCTTCTGCCCCACCGTCTTCGGCTTGATGGGACGGCCCTTCGCGGAGATGCACAGCACATCCCCGGTCAATTCGGCAATCTTTTCTTCCTTCCCCGCCCGCACCATGTTGATCACATACCGCACGTTCTGCTCCCCGATGGCCTCGCCCCGGGAAGAGAGCGTCAGCAGGGCCTGGATGGATTTGCAGGCCAGCATGGTCTCCTCCGGTTCGCCCTCCACACGCAGTTCGCCGTCCCGGTTCACGACAGTGACGGAAAATTCCTGTTCCAAGAGCCGGATGTTCTCGTCAAACGAGCCGAAGATATTGACGGCCTGCTCCAGCCGTTCAATGCTGATTCGTTGTTCCAATTTGCTTACCCCTTTTTGTATCTTTTGTAGGATCAAGGCATTAACTGCCCGTATCTTCCGCCGGTTCTGCGGTTTCCGCGTAAATCGGGACCGACCGGCCAATTTGTTCCTCGCACTCCGCCGAGAGCGTTACCGTCAGCGTACCGTCCTTCTGCCGGGAAGAGCACAGCGTGGACCGTATGGAACCATAGGCGTCCACCATCTCGTGTAGCTGCTCCGTCAGGACGGCCTCCATGGCTTTCTCCACCTGGGCAGGGTCCTGGGCGGTTGGCACGGTTTCGTAAAACTTCCAGGTCTCCCACTCAATCGTAACCGGCAGCGGGATGCCGAAGAAGGTCAGCGGGTATCTGTTTGTTATTTTATCATAGTTTCCCTGTGTAATGCTACTGTTTGAAAAGAATTTTATGCGGCGGGTCCCCAAGATGAGGGAAACGCCGTTTTTTTCCTGCCCGGTGTACTCTTTTCCCTCTGCGGTCAAGGGCACGTTCGTCCACAGGGTATACCACGTCCTGGCTTGGACCGCACCCATCCCCGCCAGCACCCTGGCCCCGACAGTATCCGTGTCCTCCACGCCGGAAATGAGGATCTGGCCTTCGGTCACTGAGGTGCCGGGAAGGACACAGGCGACGCCGCCCATTGTCTGCACCTTCAGCACCAGCCCCGGACGGCGTGCTACAAGGTTTGCAGGAATCCGCTTGTCAATCAGCTCCGGTGCGGGGATGCGTTCCCGTACCGTCACAGTGGCCCGGCAGCCGGAGACATTGACGGAAATCCAGCTCAGCTCCGGGATGTCCAGCAAAACATGGTTGCGGATGTCTTCCGCGTTCAGCGTCAGTCCGAAAGTACCTAACCCCACCCCATTTTTTCCCAAGGTACGGAGAATCCTTTCCGCAGGGACGCGGACATTCCCTTCGACCTGGAAGTCCCAGATTAAAAATGAACCGAGGAACAAACTCATCGCACAGGCAACCAGGCCCACCACCAGGGCCTGCCGGTGGCGGAAGCGGAAGAGGAAATATGGCACGCCCTCCAAGCCGACGACGGAAAACGTGCAGTCCAGTTTCCGCCCCGTCTGCCGCAGGATGCGCCAATCCTTCCGAGAGATGCGGCAGGTAAACGCGGTCGGCGATTCCCATTCCAGGTCCCAGAAAGACAGGTCCTGCGCCCCGCAGAGGTTCAGCACCCGTTCCGGGAAAGCGCACTCCGCCCGGATGCGTACCTGTCCCCGAAAAGCGTTGATGATTCCTGTCAGCATCCGTCCGCCCCCACCCATTCTACCGACGCGATCCTTCCGCCGATGCGCAGTTCTCCTGCCGTCATGGCCATCAGCGTCAGGCGTTCGCCCCGCACGCGCAGAACGCCGGCAATGGTGTTCGCGTCAATTTGGGTATCACTGTAAGACAGCAGGCCAGTGTGGTGTTCCAGGTACAACTGCCGTCCGCCCACCATTTCCAGGCGCGGCAGCCCCGCGATAATATCGGCGGGCAGGTCAAATAATTCCGCCACGGTGCCCAGTACGCCGCCGTCACGGTCTTTCCGATTACGCTCCATGATCTCACCTCAAACAAGCTATATGCGGCAGACGGCTGGATTTTGCCTGTCCATGTATGACGGCGCTCTGCGGCGCATAGAAGTGATATGGGTGATGAAGATGGAAAAACGTTGGCGCACAGACGCTTGTCTGGTTTTATGTGGGCTGATGGTCTGGTTTCTGGCGGACGCCGGGCGGATCCGGGCCGCAGCGGCGGAAGCCCTGGCGCTGTGTGCGCATTCGGTAATCCCGGCGCTGTTCCCGTTTATGGCGGCGTCGTCCCTGCTGGTCTTGATGGGGTTTGGAGAATGGGTGTCGCCGCATTTGGCGGGGTTCATGGCCCTGTTCAATCTGCCGGGCACAGCGAGTTCTGCGCTGCTGCTGGGACTGGTGGGTGGGTATCCGATTGGAGCACAAACGGCCGTCGGTCTTTATGAGAAGAAGCTTCTGACTTCCGATGAAGCGGAACGGCTTTTGGCCTTTTGCAACAATTCCAACCCGGTTTTTTTGGTGAGCGTGCTGGGGAGCGGACTGTTTGGCAGCGTCCGCGTAGGCGTATGGCTTTGGCTCATTCACATCTTGTCCGCGTTGTTGGTGGGCCTGTGTTTTCGCGGAACAAAAAAAGGGACGCGCTTGGCGCGTCCAAAAGGGAAATTTACCGTACAGGAGGTTTCGTTTGCGGCGGCGTTTGTGAAGGCGGTACAGGGTGCTGCATCCGCGATGCTGTCAGTGTGTGGGTTTATTGTGTTCTTTTACATTCTGGCAAGTCCCCTGGCAAGGTTCGCGGCGCCTTTCGGGCCGGCGCTGGTCGGTATGGTAGAGCTGTTTTCGCTAACGCCCCTGCTGACGCCCAGCCGGTTCAGTTTTGTACTCGCGTCGGTCTGCGCAGGCTTTGGCGGCGTTTCGATTCTATGCCAGACCGCCTCCGCCTTGGACGGCAGCGGCCTGCGGCTGCGTTCTTATTTTTTCGGAAAAGTCCTGCAAGGCGGGTTTTCGTTCGCACTTGCCATGGCTGCGGCGGGTTTTCTCCTGTAACCTGCGGTGGATTGCAGATGAAATCAAGTTATGTTCGTATCCATACGCCGGTCGCGGCGTCTTGTTCCAATACGAGCATGTCCGCTTGCGCCCCACGATCAAAGTATATTTTTTTAGCAGAATCATCTAGCTTGATTTCAAAACTGTTTTTGGCTCCTATGACGCTGTTTAAGCCCCCAAAAGCACTATAAAAGGAACAATGTATCCCATCACGGCTCTCCTCGGTTTCTATGGCTCGAATATAACCCATGGAACCCAAAAGAGCCGTTTTTACAGTCATTACAGAACCATCTTCAGAGATAGAAAAGTCCTGCAAACAGACATCCGTTCTCTTTTGAAACCCTGGTGATACCAATAATTCCCCAACGGCAGCAGCAATCGCAATCACTAAAATTGTGAAAACCAGTATGTGCTTTTTCATACGAACGGGACCCTCCTCTATTTCGTAACCGCTGCATGTTTATCGGTCCAATATTCCCGGGAATTGATTGCCATTATTATATCCGTTTTCATGTTGATATTCAATAGGATTTTGAACGTTGTTTTCTCTTCCATTCTTCAAGTTTCTACAGAAGATGATGACAACCGAATGGGATGGCATCTGTCCAGCAGAGAAAGCATTCTTGCCGGTTTTCAAGGTTTCATCGCCGGCCTGGCTAAGCCGCCCGGGAAGAACCATGCAGAAAAAACATTCCTCCGGAGAACGGAACGCCCCTGTAACCATTACGGCTACAGGGGGGGTGGAGATGACACCCGGATTTGAAATCGCCCGAGGTAATTCCAGGTCAATTCGGCCTTTTATGAATATCCCTGTTTGCAAGGGGGTCAGCCGTCTCAGCCGGAGGCTTCCAACTACACACTGTTCTGGCAATCCTATGCCCAAATTGCTGTGCTGCTCTAGAGAGTGTACCCCCTTCCTTAATGAAAGCCCAGGTCTCGTGATAGGTCCCATGTGCAGCAAAGGCCTCGTCCTTGTCGAACATTTCGGCTTTGCTAAGACAGAGGGAAAATCATTGCTTAAAATGGCGGCTATACTCAGCCTGTTGAAAAATCTGTTACAGGACAGGACCCTTTCGACAGGCTAAAGCGGACGGGAAACTCCCGCCCGCTTTTTGAACGCTATTCAGAAAACACCTTCTCCAGCTCAATAAAACAGCCATCCAGAACGTTGACCTTAGCCACCCCTGTATCTCCATAGACCTCGTGTGGAAGCAGGGAGCGGCCCTCCAGGAGGAATACCTGTACCGTTCTTTCGGCAGGGCTTACAATCCAGTATTCCCTTACCGCTGCCCGCTGGTACTGCCCCAGCTTCACAAGACGGTCGTGCCGGGCTGTGGAGGGAGACAAAATCTCAATAATCAAATCCGGTGCGCCCTTGCAGCCATACTCGTCCAGCTTGCTATGGCTGCATACCACAGAAATGTCAGGCTCCACCACTGTATTTACATCCTCTGGTGCGTCGCCGTCATTCTCAAATAAGCGGACACCAAATGGGGCTGGATAGACTTTACACGGTTTTCCTTCCAAAAAATTCGCAAGCTGTCGTGTCAACTCTGTGAGGATTTCCTGATGGATTCGTGAGGGTGGGGCCATCATAACCGCTTCACCGTCAAGGAGTTCCATTCGCTCATGCTCTCCCCAAGTAAGATAATCTGCAAAGGTGTAATGGGCCTTTTTTGCCGGAAGCGCCATAGCTGCTCTGCCTCCCTCTCCGAATCGATCTTGCCTTTTAGTATACACAAAACCTAGAGGAAATTCAACCAGTCTGCAACAGATCACCATGGCAAAAGACAGGACGGGCCTGAAAAGATGTAGGTTGTAAGGGGTGAAAGCGAGATTTCGCCTAATACAGCAAAGCGGCTGGTTCGTTTGTGAAACTTTTGTAAACGCAAAAATTCGACTGCATAAAACATTTCATTTGTGTATGCCTAGTGGAAAGTCCTCGCGCCTATCTTACATTTGAATGATCGTCCAGATGAGATACTCCCAGGGGAAGTGCCGCCATGACAGAAGCGCACCAATAGGAGCATAACGCCGCAAAGGAATTGAAACGCAAATTGAATCGTGACCGCAAACGGCCTGCCGAATTGGACAGGCTTATCCAAAAACTTTATGACGAGAGCATTTGTCAAGGGGGAGTTTCACCTTCAGATGAAACTCCCCCTTGAATTGGAATTTGATGATTTATGGATAATTCATGCACCTGCTTTTTCCATATACTCTTTTAATAAATCCCTAAAGTCAGAAGATACCATAAAGGCAACCTCCTTCAAATATCTATACCTGAAAGCAATCAAAGCATATCATATATGTTTATATTGGTCAAACTTCTTAAACATTTGGCCTTAATCGTAGTAGTAGCAAGCAAACGGGTCGGTATATACCGAGGCATTGCTTGCCGCTGCCTACTGCAAAAAAATTTTATACGGATACTATGTTGCCAGCATATGGTTGTTGGATTTCGGGTGTGGTATAATAATATAAGATGGAACATCTTGGAAAATAGAAACAACAGGAGGTACATAGTATGAGCGAAAATCTGGATTTTTCCATCGAGTATGGCACTCTGGTCAAATACCAAGGCCCCGGCGGGGAGGTGGTCCTTCCCGAGGAGGTGACGGCCATCGGGGAGGGGGCCTTCTGGGCCTGCAAGACCCTCACGTCCATCGTCATTCCCGACCGGGTGAAAGTCATTGAGGAGTAGGCCTTCGGCTGGTGCGAGAGCCTGGAGCGGGTGACGCTCCCCGCCGGACTGACCCGCATCGAAAACGGGACCTTCGGCAAATGCCGGAGCCTGCGGGAGATCCGCTTCCCGGCGGAGCTGAGGAAGATCGGCGCGGGCGCCTTTTTCGGCTGCGAGAGCCTGACGGAGCTGGACCTGCCCGAGGGACTGGAGCAGATCGAGGAAACCTGGTGGGGCGGCATGGGAGGCTGCTTTCAGGAGTGTACCGGCCTGACCCGGCTCCGGATCCCCGTCAGCCTGACAAAAATCTACGGCACCGTCTTCCGGGGCTGCACAAACCTGAAGACCATCGAGGTGGACCCGGCAAACCCGGCCTTCGCCGTGGAAAACGGCCTTTTGATCGACAAGGAGAACCACATCCTCCGCTTCTGCCCGCCGGGCATCACCGGCGTGGTGGAAATCCCGGAGGGCGTCACCTGCCTGCCCCGGGGCTGCTTTGAGGGCTGCGCGGGCCTGACGGGCGTCACCTTCCCCGCCAGCCTGGAGACGATTGACGGAGAGGTCTTCCAGGACTGCACCGGCCTGGCCTCCATCCGCATTCCGGACGGGGTCAAGGTGAAGTTTCGCGTGTTCGAGGGCTGCACCAGCCTGACGGACGTCACCCTCCCGGCGAACCTGGAGACGCTTCGCACCGACTTCTTCAAGGGCTGCACGGCGCTGAAAACCGTCTCTCTTCCGGAGGGCTTGAAAACGATCGACACCACCGTATTCCAGGACAGCGGCCTGGAGACCATTACTATTCCCGCCAGTGTGGAAGACATCTCCTGGAGCGCCTTCCTGGGCTGCAAAAAGCTGACCGAGATCCAAGTGGACCCGAACAATTCCAGCTATTACTCGGTCAACGGGATGCTGGTACACAAAAAGGCGAACTGGTCCGACGTTGCCAATGCACTGCAATGCTGCCCGGCGGGGAAGAGCGGCGTCTGCTTCATCCCGGCGGAGATTACCAAGACCAGCAGTGCCGCCTTTGACGACTGCGATCTTCTGACGGCCTTTGCGGTGGACCCCGCCAACGAGTATCTGGATACGGTGGACGGGATGCTGGTGGGCAAATACGAGGGAGATGACTATGGCTATCCTAAAAAAGGCACCCTGATCCGCTGCCCCCTTGGCCGCACCGGCGAATGCGTGGTGCCGGAGGGCATTACCTACCTGGAGGACAGTGCCTTTGAGGACTGCGCCAAACTGACCCGGATTGTACTGCCCAAGAGTCTGAAACACGCCGGGTGGGGAACCTTCCATGGCTGCGCCAGCCTGATGGAAATCGCGGTGGACCCGGAGAACGAGACCTATGTCTCTCTGGACGGGATGCTGATGTACCGGCACAAGGAGGGCAAATGGAGCAGCGGTATGCTGATCGCCTATCCCGCCGGACGGGCCGTGGGGGATATTGTCATCCCGGAGGGCGTGGAGGTTCTTGGCCTGACCGTTTTCTGGGACTGCAAGCAATTGACCAACGTCACGCTTCCAGCGGGCCTGAAACGGATTGATGGGGCGTCCTCTCCTGTGCCGCCCTTCAAGGGATGCACCAATCTGGAGCGGCTGGTCCTCCCGGAAGGGCTGGAAGAAATAGACAGCAACGCCTTCGATATGGGCTGGGGAGAAGAAAGCTATGAAAAACTGAACGTCTTCCTGCCCCGGAGCGTGACGGACTTTGGCATGGCTCATTCCTTTTTCGTTCTGCCGGATGGGATTTTCCAGGAGCCGGAGAAGAAAAACGCCTGCTTTGCCATGCAGCTGGAGGAAAAGAGCACCCGGGAGCGCCTGACGCCCAAAGACTGGGCGGGTATTTACCTGTTCCAGACCACCAAGAAATTTAAAGACGCCTGCAAGGCGTACATGACCGGGCCCATGGACCCCTATGTGGAGGGCATGGCGGAGCTGCTGGCGGTGCATGGCAGTGCGGCGCGGTTCACGAAAGCGGCGGAGTTTGTACAGGATCACCTGGACCAGGCGGGGCAGGAGGCGATTCAAAAGCTCTATGACGCGGCGGCGGCAAAGAAGGCCAAAAAGGCTGTGGAACTGCTCAAGCCCCTGGTGAAGGCCGCGCAGAAAAAAGCGGCGCCCATTGACCCCAACGACCCCTATGCAGCGCTGCGGGAGAAATACAGCGAGCCGGTGCTGCAAAAGCGCTTCCAGGACCGCAAGGGTGTGCTGAAGGACATGAAAAAGGCGAAGCTGGCGGACGGGAGCGCCGCCCCGGAATTCGTAACGCTGTGCGCCATCGTCCCCTACGCCGAGCAGTACGAACGCCCCACCCATATCGGCAGTTACGAGTACGATTACATCAAGACGGGCGAGGTGGAGGATGCGGACAGGGCCGCGGCGCTGCTGGACCGGGAATCCCTGCTGACGCTGCTGGATGCGCTGGTCAAAAACCATTCCTCCTGGTATATCCCCTACTGCCGCTGCGCCGACGGCAAGCGCATCACCGCTTTGAACAGCCAAATGCGGGACTGGGCCAGCTGGTACAGATACGGAGCGACGGGCCGGAGCAACATCATGACCGTCCGGGGCGCACTGATGCTCAGCGACACTCGGGAGGCCATGCTGTCCCTGGACAAGGGGAAATACAAGGACCGGTTTATGAAGGAGTACGCCCGCCGTCGGGGGACCGATGCCGATACCCTGCGGGATACCGTTCTGGCGGAATTCGGCCTGGACGAGAACGGCAAAAAGGTTTACGATCTGGGCGGGAATACCGTGACCGCTTCCCTGAGTCCGGAACTGAAGCTAAGCCTCTATGACGAAAACGCCCAAAAAGAGGTGAAATCCATCCCGAAAAAGGGGGCGGACGAGGCCAAACACACCGCCGCCAAGGCGGACCTCGCGGAGCTGAAAAAGAACATCAAGAAGGTGGTCAAGGCCCGCTGCGACCAGCTCTTCCTGCGGTTCCTCAGCGGCGAGACCTGGAAGGCGGACGCCTGGAAAGCCGCTTATAACGGGAAAAATCCCATTCTGCGGCAGATTGCAAGCCTGCTGGTCTGGTCCCAGGACGGAGCGAGCTTCACCCTGAAGGACGGCCAGCCCATCGGCCCGGACGGGGCGGCGTATACCATCCAAAAGGCGGCAATTTGCCTTGCCTATCCCACGGCGCTGCCCCAGGATGCGCTGGAACAGTGGCAGCGGTATTTCAATGACAACGCCATCAAGCAGCCCTTCGCCCAGGTATGGGAACCGGCCATACGGGCGGAGGACGTGAAGGAGGATCGCTACCAGGACTGCGAGGTCCCGGTGTACCGCTTCAAGGGCCAGGAGAAGCACGGCATCCGCTTCGACTATGACCAGTGGAGTTCGGATTCGGATTTGAGGCTCTATTTCTCCGGCTGTGAATTGGAGTTTGACGCGGACAAGGTGCTGGGCCGGCATGAGCTTTATCTGGACAAGCCCCTGACGCTTGGAAAATTCACCTTCAAGAAATACAGCCGGAGTACGAACCACATCGTGGCCCTGCTGGACAAGTGGACCATTACCGACCGGATTATGAAGGGGGATATCAGCATTGTCCAGCAATTGGGCGGCGCGACTCTGGCCCAAGTGATGCAGTACATCGACCTGTCGGTTAAAAACGAACAGACCGCCGTAACCGCCGCGCTCCTGAACTACAAAAACGAGCGCTTCCCCGACTTCGATCCCATGGAGGAATACACGCTGGAGGAGCTGTAATCCGCTATAGCGGTTCTGTCGGAAACCCTGTCACAAAGGGCGGCGAGAATGATACGAATTCTTGCTGCCTTGATTTTATGCCACGCAAAGCTAACATTTTCCATGCGAAAACTGGTTTGCTGAACGGGAATTGGGGGCAAGGGACGGTTGATTGCCGCTGCACCCTCCGTTATGGAACGGCTGCGGAAGCACAAGGTCTTCCAAGCCCAGCGGCAGCTGTTGGTTGGGGAGCTTTGGAACAACCCGAATAATTTGGGCTTCACGGATAATGTTGGCGGGTACCTGACAAAACCCTCTATCTATCGGGATTTCAAGGCGGCTGTAAGGGCCATTGTGCGTCCTGACGCATGTTTCCATGATCTCAGGCACAGCTGCGCCGTAGCGGCCCTGCGCTCCGGCGACAATATCAAAACCGTGCAGGGGAACCTGGGCCACGTCACCGACAGCATGAGGCGGGAGAGCGCGGCCCGGATGGAGAAGTTTTTCAAGAGCGTTTCTAAAAGATACCCTAGGAGACGAGCTTATCATCGTACAGCGATAAAGAAGGCCGGAAGCCTGTACAGGGCTTCCGGCCTTGTGGTGTCTCCACAGGAGGGGGGTGAACACAATTTAAGAAGGCGAGAAATGTCCTTGAAAGCTGTAAAGGGAAAATAACCCTCCGAAGGCAAAAGAAACCCCCTGTAGCCATTACGGCAACAGGGGGTGATTGGAGGTGACACCCGGATTTGAACCGGGGAATCAGGGTTTTGCAGACCCTTGCCTTACCACTTGGCTATGTCACCATGCTTACATTCTTATTATATGCGAACACTTCCGAAAAGTCCACACTTTTTTGAAAATTTTGAAAAAATTTTTTCTCGCAAAGTGTTCCCCCTCGGTCCGGAACCCAGCGCAGCGGTTCCGGACCGAAGAGCGAAGAAATTCCCCGTCCGGCGTAGCTTTCCGCCCGCAGGCGGGAAGCGGAGCGGTAAGGGGAATTTCTGAGCTGGAGCGGGCAACGAGGCTCGAACTCGCTACCTCCACCTTGGCAAGGTGGCGCTCTACCAGATGAGCTATGCC
>JAAWGR010000132.1 GCA_022795445.1 Oscillibacter sp.
TCTCTTTGGACCGTGAACGGCCCGTTTCTCTTTTCTCTGGCGAGAGAAAAGAGAAATGGGGGGTTCAAACCTCCCAGCCATGGGAATGGCTGAAATCAACGCTCCGCGCTGCCGTCGGTGAGGGCGTCGAGGGCGGCGGTGGTTTTGTCCATAGCATGGGGGAGTTGGGAAAGGCTGACCTCAATTTTCCGCAGTTCGGCCGACATATGTCCAGAGGCAACCTCAAAGGTACTCATCAAGGCCTGGTATTGGGAGCGGAAGGTATCCACGGTCTGGCGCATACGCTTTTGGGCGGCGGCTTCCAGATCATCGGCCCGTTTGCGGGCGTCACACTCGATGGAGCCTAAACGTTCCCGGAATTGGGCATAGGCCATGGCGTCCGGGCGGAGCTTTTCAACCTCTGCCCGAAGACGGGCCGTTTCGCTCTCCAATGGACGCAGGGGTTCCAGCTTTTTCCGGTGAGCCGCTTCCGCCTTCAGGTCCGCCTGCAAACGGTCCCGTTCATGTTTCAACTCTTCCAGCTGACTCTGCAAATCCTCAACCTGATCTTCCAACTCGGCGGTCTTGCTGCGGAGGCTATGGTTCTCCTCCTGTAATTCCCGCTGGACGGCGGCGGCCTTCTCCGAGGCTTGCTCTATGTAGCGCACAACATCCTGCTTGTCAAAGCCGCCGAAGGGTACGCTTCTGAATGAATAATTTTCCATAGGCACACCGCTTTCTCAAAACTTCGTATTTATTCTAACACAGCCCGCCGCAATTTACAAGGCGTTCCAAGCGGCTTTTATGGATTTCCAATATCCGGGAGAAGGCAAACTGGCCCGCTCTGCAGGAGGTGCAGAGCGGGCCAACCGGATATTTTTTAGCAGCAGCCGCAGCCCGTGCAGTTGTCTGCACAGGCGATGGTGGGTTCGCCCGTGGTCATAGTGACACCATAACGGACGGGAACAGAGACGCAGATTTGCTGGGTCATGGTGACGGTAACGCTGGCGCCGCAGGCGTCGGTGACGCAGGCAATGCTGGGCGTGCCCTGGCAGGCTACGGTGACATTGCCCACGGAAGCGGTCGGCGTCAAGGTCATGGGGGCCGTTACGTCGACACATTGAGTACTAATTTTATTGCAACCGTTCATCGCACAGTTTTCTTCTGTCGGATACGGCAAAATCGTTTCATGCTCGTAAGCTTCGTTGATACGCACAGTAATCCCTCGTTTCTTGGTAATGATACCCGTACAGGGGGTATCTGTTCCTATTCTATGCAATGGCCCGTAATTGGTTCCTTGCTCCCGCCAGACCCGCCGTGTGCAAGCCGGTTTTCAGGAAACACAAAAAGGACAGGCGGAAGCCTGTCCTTTTGCAGTATCTATTGCCGTGCTTATTTCATGCGTTCGCCTGCGGCTTCTTTGGCCTGAATATCCCGCATGGCGTCCTTGTGGCTCAGGTTTACACGGCCCTTTTCGTCAATGTCCGTTACCTTCACCCACATCATGTCGCCGATCTTACAGGCATCCTCCACCTTCTCGATCCGGTGGTCCGCCAGTTTGGAGATATGCACCAGGCCATCCTTGCCAGGGGCCAGCTCCACAAACGCGCCAAACGTCATCAGACGCACCACGCGTCCATAATACAGTGCGCCAATCTCCGGCACAAACACGATATCGTCAATGCACTTTTTCGCCGCATCACAGCTCACCGCGTCCGCGCCCGCAATAAAGATGGTGCCATCGTCGTTGATGTCGATCTTCGCGCCGGTGTCGGCAACGATTTTCTGGATCACCTTGCCGCCGGAACCAATCACTTCCCGAATCTTCGACGGATCAATGTGGACCGTCAGCATCTTCGGCGCGTAGCGGCTTACATCCTTCCGCGGCTCAGCAATCGCCGGCAGCATGATCTGGTCAAGAATCTCACACCGGGCGTCGTAGGTGATCTCCAACGCGTTTTTAATGATCTCCATGGTCAGGCCATCGTTCTTCAAATCCATCTGGATAGCGGTGATGCCTTCCTTTGTGCCGGCGACCTTGAAATCCATCTCGCCGTGGAAGTCCTCCACGCCCTGGATATCAATGAAGGTGGTAAAGCCGCCGTCATCATCTTGAATCAACCCGCAGGAGATTCCCGCGACTGGAGCCTTGATGGGTACGCCCGCGTCCATCAGCGCCAAGGTGGAGCCGCAGACGGAGCCCTGGGAGGTAGAGCCGTTGGAGCTAACGACTTCACTGACCACGCGGATGGCATAAGGGAACTTTTCCACATCGGGGATAACCGGCAGGAGGGCGCGCTCCGCAAGGGCGCCATGGCCGATTTCACGCCGGCCGGGAGAGCGGGCGGGCTTCGCTTCGCCGACAGAGTAACCGGGGAAGTTGTAGTGGTGCATATAGCGTTTTTCGGTTTCTTCCCAAATGGTGTCGATCTTCTGGTTCGCGGACAGGGTATCCAGCGTAACAACGGAAAGCACCTGGGTCTGCCCGCGGGTAAAGAGACCGGAACCGTGGGTGCGGGGCAGGATGCCGACCTCAGCGGCGAGGGGACGGATTTCGTTCTTGGCACGGCCGTCGACGCGGTGGCCTTCCAACAGCCATGCCTTGACAATCTTTTTCTGGAACTTGTAGGTGATTTCATCCAGATACTTATCCATCTCAGGGTACTCGTCCAGAAACAGCTCATGCCAGTGGTCGATGAGGGCGTTCCAGCGGGTTTCCCGGATGTTTTTGTCGTCGGTATCCATAGCGGCCTTTGCCTCGTCCAGGGTTGCGCCAACGATTTTCTCAAACAGTTCTTCATCAAAATCGGCGTGGGGATAGTCAAACTTTTCCTTGCCGATTTCCGCGACCATCTGGTTGATGAGCGCGATTTGCTTCTGGTTCTCTTCATGGGCCAGTTGGATGGCTTGGAACATGGTGTCGTTGTCCACCTCATTGGCGCCTGCTTCGATCATGACGACCTTTTTGCCGGTGGAAACAACGGTGACATCCAAGTCACTCACCTTCCGCTCCTCGCTGTTGGGGTTCAGCACCAGCTTGCCATCCACAAGGCCCACTTTCAGCGCGCCCACAGGGCCATTCCAGGGGATATCTGAAATCGCCAGGGCTGCGGAGGTGCCGATCAGCGCGGCAATTTCTGGGGAGCAATCATGGTCGACGCACATGACGGTGGCAGAGATGGAGACATCGTTGCGGAAGTCGTGGGGAAACAGGGGACGGATTGGCCGGTCGATGACGCGGGAGGTGAGGATAGCCTTTTCTGCCGGACGGCCCTCGCGGCGGTTGAAACTGCCGGGAATACGGCCGACGGAGTAAAGTTTTTCCTCAAAATCGACGGAGAGGGGGAAGAAGTCGATGCCATCCCGAGGCCGGGCGGAAGCGGTAGCGCAGACAAGGACGCGGGTATCGCCGTAGCCCACCATGACGGCGGCGTTCGCGAGTTCTGCGAGCTTGCCGACCTCAAGGGTGAGGGGGCGTCCGGCCAATTCCAGTTCGTACTTGCGGTAGTTGGGGAATTGTCTTTGGGTGATGACGGTTGACATAAGATAGCTCCTTTGTTGTTTGTAGAAAGTTACGGGAGCAGTCGTTTTCGTATTTGAAAGTGTGTCCGACGGAAAGGAGCGGCTTTGGTTTTTGGGAAATGGTTTTTAAAGATCGGCAAGCCAAATTGCAAATGTATTGACTGCTCTACTGGAAGAGGAAAGCAGGTCGGGCAGACTTTCAAACACAAAAAGCGGCGGCCCCCGGCTGGGGGGAAAGGGGAAAAGGGCGGCGGAGTCCGCCGCCCTTTCAGCGCTTACTTACGGATGCCCAGCTTGGCGATCAAGGCGCGGTAACGTTCCACGTCTTTTCTCTGGAGGTAATCCAGGAGGCTGCGGCGTTTACCGACCATTTTCAGCAAGCCGCGGTTTGAGTGTTTATCCTGGGGATTTGCGCGCATGTGTTCGGTCAAGACGTTGATGCGCTCGGTCAGGATAGCAATCTGGACCTCAGGGGAGCCGGTGTCGTTTTCATGGGTACGGTTTGCGTTGATGATTTCGGTTTTTTGTTCTTTGCGAAGCATGGTAATGATCCACCTTTCTTAGTACAATCCCCGCGGCACTGTGTTCCGGGCCGGTGTAAATCCGCACGACAAAGCGCCGGGGCGTTCAAAACAAAGGATAGCACACCCATTTCGTAATGTAAAGAAGAATTTTAAAAAATTCACTAATTTTCATTGCTTCGCAGCAATGGGGGGCGCACCTGCGGTGGGCGCGCCTGGCGGCGCGGAGCATTGATTTCAGCGATTCCATAGCTGGGAGGTTTGAACCCCCCATTTCTCTTTTCTCTCGCCAGAGAAAAGAGAAACGGGCCGTTCACGGTCCAAAGAGAAAAGA
>JAAWGR010000027.1 GCA_022795445.1 Oscillibacter sp.
CACAGCGCTCTTTTCTCTTTGGACCGTGAACGGCCCGTTTCTCTTTTCTCTGGCGAGAGAAAAGAGAAATGGGGGGTTCAAACCTCCCAGCCATGGGAACGGCTGAAAAGAAAGCCCCGCTGTGGACTGGACAGAATTGCTAATTTTTGAGGGAACATTTAGAGGACTGAGCAAAAATGTAAAAAGTGCCAAACTTTTAGTTGTATTGGCGGGTGGAATGTTGTATAATTCATATGTTAGACGCTTGCGGCCATGAGCCGCATAGACCGCAAACGATAAGGAGTGGTAAGACCATGAGCTATTCAGTACAGAACATCCGTAACGTCTGCCTGCTGGGCCACAGCGGCAGCGGAAAGACCGCCCTGGCAGAGAGCCTGCTCTACATGACAGGCGCCATCGACCGCATGGGCCGCAATGCCGACGGGAATACCGTGTGCGACTTTGATCCGGAGGAGATCAAACGCCAGATCTCTCTGTCAACCTCCGTTGCGCCGCTGGAGTACAAGGGCTGCCGCATCAACGTGCTGGACACCCCGGGTGCGTTCGATTTCACCGGCGAAGTCATGGCTGCACTCCGTGCCGCTGACGCCGCCGTTATCGTCTGCTCTGCCAAGGACGGCGTTTCCGTGGGCCTGGAAAAGGCCTGGAAGTATTGTGAAGAACGCAATATGCCCCGCTTCATCTATATTTCAAAAACCGATGAAGAAAACAGCGACTATAATGCGACCTTTGACGCCCTCCGTGAACGCTTCGGCAAGAACATTGCCCCCCTGGTCGTGCCTATCTGGGACGACAGCCGCCATGTCACCGGCATCATCGACGTGCTGAACAAACGCGCTTATGAGATGCAGAACCTCAAGCGCGTCGAGATCGATCTTCCCGCTGATAAAGCCGATGTTATTACCGAGTTCAATGACGCGCTGAAGGAATCCGTCGCAGAAACCAGCGAGGAGTTTATGGAAAAATTCTTCGGCGGTGAGGATTTTACCTACGCTGAGATGATCCAGGGCCTCCGCCAGGGCGTGCGGGAGCTGAGCCTGTTCCCCGTTCTCTGCGGCTCCGCCATCAACTGTATGGGTTCCCTGATGCTGATGGACAATATCGTGGACCTCCTGCCCAATCCCATGGAAGGCAATTATCACAAAGCCACAAAGGCGGACGGCGAAACGGAGGAATTTGTAGTTTCTCCCGGCGGCGTACCCACGGCTTTCGTATTCAAGACGATTTCTGACCAGTATGGCAAGTATTCCTTTGTAAAGGTCCTCTCTGGCTCGATTGTTCCCGATCTGTCTATGGTCAACGCCCGTACCGGCGAAAAAATCAAGTTGGGACGGCTTTACACGATCCGCGGCAAAAAGACCACGGAAGTCAAAGAACTGGTTTGCGGCGATATCGGCGCCATCGCCAAGATGGACATCAAGACCGGCGACACCCTCTGCGACGAGCGGAAAGTTGTTACCTTGAAACCCATCCCCTTTGCGGAACCCTGCTATTCTGTGGCCATCGTTCCCAAGACCCGCGGCCAGGAGGATAAGATCGCCCAAGGCCTTACCCGTCTTAATGAAGAAGATCCCTCGTTCTCTGTTGTGAATAACGCGGAGACGCATCAGATGGTCCTCTCCGGCGCGGGCGATATGCAGATTGACGTGTTAGTGAGCAAGCTGAAAACGCGGTTTAACGTCGAGGCTGAGCTGAAGCCCACCCGTGTGCCTTACCGCGAGAAGATTCGCAAGACTGTCCAGAAGCAGGGCCGCCACAAGAAGCAAACCGGCGGCAGCGGCCAATTCGGAGATGTATGGATTCGTTTCGAGTACAATCCCGACGAGGAGGAGATGGTCTTTGCGGAGGAGGTCTTTGGCGGCTCGGTGCCCCGGAACTTCTTCCCTGCTGTTGAAAAGGGCCTGCGCGAGGCCTGCATCCACGGCCCCCTGGCGGGTTATCCCCTGGTGAACCTGAAAGCCGTGCTTTATGATGGTTCTTATCACCCGGTAGACTCTTCGGAAATTGCTTTCAAAACGGCTGCACAGTTGGCATACAAGGCTGCCATGCCGGAGGCGAACCCGGTTCTGCTGGAACCCATTGGCGAGCTGAAGGTGACGGTACCGGAGAATTACACCGGCGACGTGATGGGCGACATCTCTAAGCGCCGCGGCACGCCTATGGGCATGGACCCGGTTGGCGACGGCACTCAGGTGATTTCTGCTGAGGTGCCTATTGCGGAAATGGGCACGTATGCGATTGATTTGCGGTCGATGACCCAGGGCCGTGGGTCTTTCACCCTGCATTTTGTTCGTTATCAGGACTGCCCCCCTGCCGCGCAGGAGAAGGCGATTGCGGAAGCAAAGGCAATGGCGGAGGCGTAAGGCTGCTGCGCTGGGGGTTCCACCCCCAGCACCCCGTCCAGGGGCCTCCGTCCCCTGGACCCCTGCCAGAGGGCGCGTCGCCCTCTGGACTCCCTCAAATAAAAAAGGGCCTGCTCGTAGAGCAGGTCCTTTTTTATACGCTTTGATGATGAATTTCTTCCAGCGAACTAACACCCCGAGCCGGGTAAAAAGCAGACAGAAGCTTTCATCCCGAAAAAAGAATCTTATGGTGATGAATGTTAAAGGAATCTCAGCGTCCTGATGATGAAACGCCGAAACAGTCCCGGCCCGGGGAGGGTCCGCCGGAAACATAAAAAACGGTGCAGAGTCTTTTCCATTCCTCAACACCGCTCTTATAATAAGCGTTACGCACAAGTTCTCACTCCCATTTGCGAAAAGGGTCTTGCAAAAAATAAAGGGATTGGGTATAATGAGTTCGTGGTGCAGTTTAACTGCTGTGCTGAGTGGGCCTTCACTCGTACAGGGCCGCGAGGCGGTTCCAGCGCCGTGCGGCCTGCCGCATTTATGTTTCCATATTTCTATTCTAACGGATTTCTCAGCAGATTGCAAGAGAAATTTACAAAAAACCACAAAATTTCGGAAATCTGCCGGAAAAGGGAAAACGTGCGAAACATAGCGGCTTGCATTGACAGGCAAAAAAGGGGGGGACCGGTTTTCCGGTCTCCCCTTTGAACATTCGTTGATTTTCCGCCGCAACTTATTTGCCGAAATAGCGATCCAGCAGGCCCTTGAACGCCTTGCCGTGACGGGCCTCATCCCGGGCCATCTCATGGACGGTGTCGTGGATGGCGTCCAGGTTGTACTGCTTGGCCAGCTTCGCCAGCTGGAACTTGCCGGCAGTCGCGCCGTTCTCGGCCTCGACGCGCATTTCCAGATTCTTCTTGGTGCTGGTGGTCAGCACATCGCCCAGCAGCTCAGCGAACTTCGCAGCGTGTTCGGCCTCTTCCAAGGCAGCGCGCCGCCAATACTCGCCGATTTCGGGATAACCCTCCCGGTATGCGACGCGGGCCATTGCCAGATACATGCCGACTTCGGTGCATTCGCCGGTAAAATTGGCGTTCAGGCCGTCGATGATCTCCTTTTGGACCTCCTCGGGCACATCCGCGCCGAAGGTCTTGCCAACGCCGACCACGTGCTCGGCAGCCCAGCTCATTTCCGCCTTCTGCTCGGTGAACTTCTCACCAGGGACGTTGCACTGGGGGCACTTCTCAGGGGGCGTATCGCCTTCATGTACATAACCGCAGACGGGGCAGACCCATTTTTTCATAAAAATAATCCTCCTCATATTTTATGTTGTCTGATCATGTCCAGATTGGACAGTATCATGAGTATAACAGGATGTCCGCCGCTTCGCCAGTTGCATGCGCAACACTTTTGCATTTTTATTTTTTCAGAAACTTTACAGATCTTATAAAAATGAAAAAATTCTTGCAATTTAATAAGAGGTAAGGTAAAATAAGGAATATAGAAATGCGGCAGGCCGCGGGATATTGGCGTATCCGGCGGCCCTGTACGGGTGACGCGACCACTCCGCACAACAATCATATTGCACCACGGGACTATTATAACGATTCCAAATACATTTTGCAAGAGGAAGATTTCCGGATTCTCCGTGGAGGGCAAAAGATTTCCAGCGGCGTCGGGTTTTGCAGAGCCTGACGCTGCTTTTTATGTCCCCGGCGGATGCTGGAAAATTGAACGAAAGAAGGAGATCACATGAAAAAACTGTTTTCCCTCGCGCTGGCTCTGGCATTGTGCCTCAGCCTCTCCCCCCCCGCCATGGCAGCCTTTCACGACCTGTACATCGAAGGTCCAAACGGCGAGCGCCTCGAGGAAGCGGATGGGGTGCTTGAGTCCGGTCAAGACGCAGACCACCATGAAATTGTAACGCTGAACGGCGTGAAGAACGTAGGGATAACGGCCGGCAGCTCCCCCATAATCACCCTGGCCCCTGGCAGCAAAAACGAACTGCTCTTCCTGGGCGGCGGCGATTCGGAGCGCACAAATGACATCACGATCAAAGGGACGGGCGAACTTATTATTTACAGCCCGAACCCGACGGAGTTCATCCAAAACAACGGCGTTTTCAGCGGTCTGATCACCAGTTTTAAGCTGGAAGACGGCCTGGTCATGACCGGCGGCACGAAACTGGGCGACAACAACCCGTTGGAGCTCAAGGTGATAAGGACAGACCCGGTAAACGGCTCCAAAACTTCTGCCATAGTGGTGGGCAATACTCCCGCGATGTACATCCGCATTGCGCCTGCGGAGCCTTCCGCCGCCGGCTTTACCGATGTCGCAAACTCCTCCCCCTACGCGGAAGCCATTAAGTGGGCGGTGGAAAAGGGCATCACCAACGGTACCAGCGCTACGGCGTTCAGCCCCAACACTACCTGTACCATCCGGCAAATCCTGACGTTCCTGTACCGTGCCAATGGCCGTCCCGGCGCCGTGTCCGGCCAGTCTGACCTGGACGCTGCCATTACCTGGGCGATCAACGAGGGCCTTCTGGCCGCCACTGTGGAGACTGACGCCGAGTGCAGCCGCTCAGGGGCGATGCAGTTTATGTGGAAAGCGGCAGGCAGTCCCACGCCCACCAAGACGGCCAGTTTCTCCGATGTGACTGCCGGTTCTCTTTTCGAGCAAGCCATCTACTGGGCGGTCGAGAAGGGCATCACCAACGGCACCAGTTCGGATCAATTCTCGCCCTTTGATTTCTGCACCCGCGGGCAGATTGTGACATTCCTTTATCGTGCATACAAGTAATAAAAAAAGGGGATTTATAAAATGAAAAAATTTGTATCGCTTCTTCTGGCTCTGGCCCTGTGCCTCTGCCTTGCTGTTCCCGCCCTGGCTTCCGGCCATGAGCTTTACATTGAATATACAAACGGCGAAATGGATGCCCTCAACGACTCCGGCAGCGGCAGCGGCTGGTCGTATGACAGCAACACGAACACACTCACCTTGAACGGCCTGAAGGATGCCAATATTTTCGTAAGCGAACTGCCCCAAGGTCTTCCCACCATCGTCCTGGCCCCCGGCAGCAAAAATGTCCTTACCGGGATTACTGCAGACTCGCTGTCAGATTCAAATGGCTACGAGATAACCATCAAGGGAACCGGAGAACTGATTGTTTATGACGCCGCCGCGAGTGAACACGGTGTTTTCCGCGGTTTTAGCAGCAGTGTAAAACTTCTGGACGGCTTGACCATGACCGGCGGGACGAAAGAAGGCGACAACGGCGCCTTGGCATTCAAGGCATCCCCAGACGAAGATCGCACCTGGTATACATGTATGGCCGGCAATCAGCCCGCCACCTACATCCGCATTGCGCCCACGGCACCCGCGAAGCCTTCCATCACAGGCTTTACCGATGTAGCCGCGAATTCCACCTTTGAGGAGCCCATCAAGTGGGCGGTGGACAACGGCATCACTACTGGCATCACCGCCACTACCTTCGGCCCTGGCAACACCTGCACCGTCAAGCACATCCTCACCTTCCTGTGGCGGGCTAACGGCCGTCCCGGCGACAACGGGAATGAAAGCGCTGCGGTCGCCGCCTGGGCCGCCGACGCCTTGGGCGTTGACGCCAGCAGCACCAGCGCACCCTGCACCCGCGCCCTGGCGGTAACGTATATGTGGAAAGCTGCCGGAAGCCCCTCCGCCAGCGCTTCCAGCTTCACCGACGTTCCGGCCAGCGCGGACTACGCCCAAGCGGTCAACTGGGCGGTCGAGAAGGGCATCACCTCCGGCACCAGCGCCACCACCTTTGCCCCCAACAATACCTGTACCCGCGGTCAAATCGTCACTTTCCTGTACCGTGCAAGCAAATGAGCAAAAAAGAAGCGTCGGGATTTCCCCGGCGCTTCCTTTTTCTGTCCCAATTGAAGAAAACACAGCTCCTGTTTCGTTAAGTCTATAAGAAACTGATAGGAGGCTGCTATGAGTATTTTTGCGCTGAAAATAACCGCCGCTGTCCTGATGCTCCTGGACCATATCGGATTTTACTTCCAAGCCGCGCCGGTGTGGCTTCGCTGGCTGGGGCGGGGCGCTTATCCGCTGTTCCTGTTCTGCATGGCCCAGGGGTATGCGCACACTCGGGACCGCAGGCGATACCTTCTGCGGCTGTACCTTATGAGCCTGTTCATGACGGCCTTGGGATACGGGCTGGATACCAATTTCCCCACACAAGGCGGCTATGGAAATCATAATATTTTTGTGCCGCTGTTCCTCACAGGTCTCTTAATCAGCACAATCGAGTTATACCAGCGCGACCACCGGAAAGGCATGTTGCTCCTGAGCGGGATTGCTTTTTCCCAGGTCTTCTATCAATTACTCCCCACGCTCGTTCCCGCCGCCCAGAATTTGAGCGGCGACGTGCTGACAGGCATCGTCCCCAACCTGGTAATCAACGAATATGGCTTTGCATTCATCGCCCTGGGAGTGGCGTTCTATTTCCTCCGGGACCGCCGGGACGCGCTTTGCGCGGTGTACCTGATTTTCTGCATCTGCCAATTCAGCGAGGAAATGGTCCAATATGGCGGGGCGGTCCAGTGGATGATGCTTCTGGCATTGCCGCTGATTCTCCGCTATAACGGCGAAAAAGGACCGGGCTGGAAATGGTTCTTTTACATCTTTTATCCCGCCCATACCTGCTTCCTGTTTTTCCTTGCGCATTTCTGGCTGCACAGCTGACGCAAAAACAGACGCCTGTTCCAAACCGCACAGGCGCCTGTTCGCAATCATATAACAGCGGAAAACAGGCCAATCATGACGGGCATAGTCACAATCGACAGAATGGTCGTCAGCACATACAGAACGCTTGCCTTCTTGACGCCGCTGTCATACAGCTGCGCCATGGAGGTCAGCGTGGCACAGGCCGGCGTGATACAGGCCAGGTAAACCACCAGCAGCAGATTTTTCCCGTCCTGTATAAGGCCCGCAGGCTGAAACACCCAGCAGAATGCCAGCAGCAAAAGCGGGTATGCTATCAGGCGCAAACCGGCGGCACGGTAATTCGCCGGTACGGCGAAGACATCCCGAAAGGGGATATCCGCAATCACCATACCGGCCAGCAGCATTCCCAGCGGGCCAATCATAGCGCTCATGGAGGAGACGGTTTCCCCCAGCAGGGACGGAAGGCGGATGCGGGCCGCAAATAACAGCGCACCGGCCAGAATGGAGAGGACGTTGACATTCCAGAAAATCTTTTTCCACTGCACGCCCTTTTCCCCTGAGAGCTTGCTTCGGCAGTGAGTCCACAGGAGGACCAGCTGAACGACGAGAAAACCGCAGGAATAGACCACGTACTCCGGCCCCAGGATGGCCTGGATCAAGGGGATAACCAGGATGCCGGCATTTGTGTAAACCACCGTCAACTGTTCGACAACGTCCAGCCGGAACAGCCGTGCAAAAAGGGCCGTAAACAGCAGGAACAGGATATGTACGGCGATGGACAGCACCGTAGTGAAAGCCAGTCCGGACAGCACCTGGGCGGTAACGTCGATCTGGAAGGAGTTGATGATCATGCAGGGGATGACCAGGTAGACCAGGATAACCGAGACGCTCTTGGAATCCGCCGGTTTCAGCAGGCGGGTTTTGACCAGCGCGTAGCCCATAACCAAGATCAGGAACAGCTTTATGACTTCTTTTAACAATATGAGACTGATTTCCATGTTTTTATTTCACTTCTTTGCAGGTTTCAGCCGCCGGAACGAAGGATCTGGTTTCCGTTCCGGCGGCTAAGATTATGGTTCGATGCGTTTCCAGCTGGCCCCGCCCTTGACGTCGGTCAGCTCAATCCCACGCGCTTTCAGCTCGTCGCGGATGCGGTCAGCCTCCGGGAAATTCTTTGCTTTCTTCGCCTCATACCGTTTCAGGACCAGCGCATCGATCTCCGGGTCGCCCTCGCCGGTGATCACGTATCCCTCCGCGCCGCTCTGCACCGTCTGGGCGGCTTTTTCCCGCAGCTTTGCGGCCTTTTCCAGCAGGCTCAGGGACAGCACCTCATCATACGACCCAATCAACGCCAGCTTGGTCGCGTCGTTTGCCTTCGCTTTCAGCGCGTCAAACACGGCCGTTATGCCCATGGAGGTGTTGAGGTCGTTCCCCATCTGCTGGAGGAATTTGGCCTTGTATTCGTCAAAAACCGCCTGTTCCACTTCGCCGCCGGGTTTCAGCGCCGCGATCCGGTTCAGCAGTTTTCCGTAAGCCGCCGCCGCGTTGTCCAGATTCTCCCAGGTGAATACCAGCGCTTTGCGGTAGTGGCTTTGGAGGCAGAAGTACCGGTAGGCCAGCGGGTCATAACCGTTCTTTTCCAACAGCGAAACCGTCAAAAATTCGCCCTTGGATTTGGACATTTTGCCCTCCGGCGTATTCAGGTGATGCACATGGAACCACTGGGGACACCATGGATGGCCCAGATAGCTCTCCGACTGGGCAATCTCGTTCGTATGGTGCGGGAACGCGTTATCCACCCCGCCGCAGTGGAGGTCCAGGTATTCGCCGTTATACTTCATCGAAATACCGGAACACTCGATATGCCAGCCCGGGTAGCCGACGCCCCATGGAGAATCCCATTTCAGCGCTTGGTCCTCAAATTTGCTCTTGGTGAACCATAGGACAAAATCGTTCTTGCTCCGCTTGTTGGCGTCTTCTTCCACGCCCTCCCGGACGCCCACTTCCAAATCGTCCTCATCGTGGTCGTTGAAAATATAGTACCGCTCCAGCTTGGAGGTATCAAAATACACGTTGCCGCCCGCCAAGTAGGCGTAGCCGGTATCCACCAGTTTGGAAATGATCTTGATATATTCATCAATGCATCCCGTAGCAGGCTGCACAACGTCAGGACGCTTGATGTTCAGCTTGCCGCAGTCGTCGAAAAAGGCATCTGTGTAAAACTGCGCGATTTCCATCACGCCTTTGTGCTCCCGCTTCGCGCCTTTGAGCATTTTATCCTCGCCGGTATCCGCGTCGCTGGCCAGATGGCCTACGTCTGTGATGTTCATCACGCGGTTCACGTCATACCCCGCCTGCCGCAGATACTTTTCCAGTACATCCTCCATGATATAGCTTCGCAGGTTGCCAATGTGGGCAAAGTGGTAGACGGTCGGGCCGCAGGTGTACATCTCCACCCGGCCGGGGGTGTGGGTCTGGAATGCTTCTTTTTTGTGGGTTGCAGAATTGTACAGATACATAGGGTTCTCCTCCGTTTTTGTAAAGGGCGCATACACGCCTATCTTCCATCACATGCCTGATCAAAGGGCTACACCGGTTCTCCCAGCCCCTCCATGACCTCCAGCAAAGCGGCATAGCCCGCTTCTGAAACTGCACCGTAAAGCGTCTGGTATTCGCCGCCCGTGTCCATGACCGCCACCAGATTGTCTGGACGGTTTTGGAAAAAAGCAACCTCCATATCAAACCAGTTCCTCAGCACGGCAGGAAGCCTGAACAGCTTCGCCTGGACAACCGTCAGCTCCTCATCACTCAGCCAAAAAAATTCTTCCGAACAATGGTCCAGCTGCCAGACCGCCTCATAGAGTAAGGCGGCCTGTAAAAATTCGCTGAACGCCGGGGCAGCGCACAGCAAAGAACCGTCCTCGCCTGTGCGGATGTAGACCGGCGGGTCCGGAAGCGTCAGGTCCTCCCGCCGGACGACAGCCTGGCAGCACCCCTGGTTCTCATGCAGAAGGATTAGATGTTCCGATTCTCCAGGCCAACTCCATTTTTGGTAGTCTGCGGGGAAAATCCAATCGTCTTGCACATACTTGAGCCGTTTTGTATGCCCAGCCATGCGCCAGAAGTCCTCCACCGCTGCCGGAAGCGCGCCGAATATCTCCTTAACCGCGGCAATCTCCTGGCTGGCGCAGCCCTCAAGCTGTTCTACGCCATAAAGATTATTAAGCAACGTTTGCAATTCCATCCGGTAGACCTCCTGCCTGTTTTGATCAGTCCTTCATTTCTTTCTGCGTTTCTCCCTTTAAGTATTCCTCATCCAGCAGCTTTTCTACAAAATCCAGCCGGTCGGAAAGGGCCTTAACCTTCTCCAATGTCGGGTTGTGTACGCTGGTCTGGTCCACCTCGTCGGCGTAGTGGGTCGTGCGTCCTGCAATGCGCACAATCTGGGCGGGAATGCCCACGGCGGTGGCGTCCTCCGGCACCTCGGACAGCACCACCGCGTTGGCGGCAATCCGGGCGTTGTTCCCCACTTTAAACGGCCCCAGCACCTTTGCGCCGCAGGAAATCAGGACATTGTTTCCAATTGTCGGGTGACGCTTGCCCTGATCCTTCCCAGTGCCGCCAAGGGTGACGCCGTGGTAAATGAGGCAATCGTCGCCGATCTCGGCAGTCTCACCGATGACGATGCCCATCCCGTGGTCGATCACCAGGCGGTGGCCGATGGTGGCGCCGGGGTGAATTTCGATGCCGGTTTTCTTCCGGGCGTGTTGGGAAACCCAGCGGGCGAGGAAGAAGCGTTTATGTTGATACAGCCAGTGGGCGATATGGTGCCAGAGGACCGCGTGGACGCCGGGGTAAAGGAGAAAAATCTCCAGCTTGCTGCGGGCGGCGGGGTCGCGGCGCTGGTATGCAGCCAGCAGGCCGTCAAGGCGGGCCATCCATTTTGCCATAGAAAAAGACCTCCCCAAAAAATCAACCTGTAAGAGAGGGAAGCGAAGGCAGCCGGAACTTTCTTTTCCTATAAGAAAAAGAAACCGCCTCCCGTACCACAGGCACGAGAGGCGACGAATCGCGGTTCCACTCTCATTTCTCACTCAAAAACGGCCATTACGCAGGCCAGGCGGGGCGCTCCCGGACGCACTTCACAGTTCCCGCCGCAGGCGCGCTTTCAGCCGCTGGCACGCCCTCTCTGCCCTTTGGGAAATCCGCTACTCTTTCCGTTCCTCGCGCTATTTTGTTCCTGAACTAGTATATTAACAGCCTTTGTCCGGCGTGTCAAGTTCCTTTTTCGCGCAGGGACGGTCTTTATTCAATAGCCGATGATCAAACCCTTCTCCATGGCATAAAAGGTCGTCAGGCCACGGCAGGGGAGGACTTCCACACTCTTTACCGGCAGATCGTTCAAAATCTGTTCCTTCAGCTTCAGCGCTCCCGTCAGGTTTTCGCAGTGGCAGATCACCACATCTGCCCCCGCACAGTCCTTGCTCTCCTTCATCAGAGCCGTAATTACCTGGAAGGTCTTCACCTCGCCCCGGGCCTTGCCGGAGACATGGATGGTCCCCTGCGGCGTCGCCTCGGCGACGACATGGATGCCCAAAGAGTGGAGCAGGGTGCCCACCAAGGGACGCATCCGGCCATTCTTAATCAGGTTGTCAAAGTTCTCCAAGGTGAAGCAGGTCCGCAGCGCGGCCTGGTATATGCGCAGCTGGGCGCAAATCTCCTCAAACTCACCGCCGGCCTCCATCAGTTCCCTGGCCCGGCGGATCAGGAGGATCATGGCTCCGGCCGTCGCTTTCGAGTCGATGACGCAGATTTGTTTCTCCGGATGTTCTTCCAAAACCATGTCCCTGGCCAGCACTGCCGCGTTATAGGTGCCGGAGAGGTTGGAGGAGATCGTAAAGCAGACCGTTTTTTCCCCCTTCTCAAAGGCTCGGGCAAAAGCCGCGGGGGAAGGGCAGGCCGTGGAGGAGGCAGTCTTTTCCGCCGCCATGGCTGCCAGGAGCTCCGACGTCTCCAAATTATCATTGTCGATAAATTCCCGTTCGCCCACCAGAAGCCGCAGGGGGACCGTCTCAAAATGGACGCCGCACTCCGGGAAATCGCTCATGCAGAGGTCGCAGCTGCTGTCGCTGACAATATTCCAAATCATATAATACTCCTTATGATGTGATATCAAATATCACATTTTCTATTATCATACCGCACTTTCCTCCCTTTGTCAATGATTCCCGAAAAAAAGGGAGATTCCTTCCATAAGTTTTCACCCGCCGCCTGTTGGACGGCTCAAAGGGCCTGGAGCGGTATTTTTGAAGCGGGAATTTTTTTGCTGTTTCCACAGTTGACATAACGGTGTGGAAAAAACTGTGGAAAATGTGGAAAACCTTGCTGCCGGAACGGTTTATCCGGGTGACCTGCGGATTATGGGAAATTTTGCGCAACAACTTTTTTCGGAAAAGCGCGGGCCCGGACGGGAAAGGACGGGAAAAGAGCTTTCGCGGCGGAACACTTGAACCTGCCGCCGGGTTGTGTTATAATGTGCAAATCATACAAGATTTTGACCGGCAGGGCCTAAATGTTGGGTTTTGCCGGTTTCGGAGGAACTATGGCAAAAAAACAGGATTACGGCAACGACAGTATTTCCGCCCTCAAGGGCGCGGACCGGGTGCGGAAGCGTCCCGGCGTCATCTTCGGCTCCGACGGCCTGGACGGCTGTGAACACGCCGTCTTTGAGATCCTCTCCAACTCCATCGACGAGGCCCGGGAGGGACACGGTACCTCCATTACCGTCACCCGCTTCGCCGACCACAGCGTCGAGGTGGAGGACGCAGGCCGGGGCTGTCCGGTGGATTGGAACGAAAAAGAACAGCGTTACAATTGGGAACTGGTGTTCTGCGAGCTGTACGCCGGCGGCAAATATGACAATGTATCCGGCGACAACTACGAATACTCCTTGGGCCTGAACGGCCTGGGTTCCTGCGCGACGCAGTACGCCTCCCGCTATATGGATGTCACCGTCTGGCGGGACGGCTTTGAATACCGCCTGCGGTTCGAGCGGGGAGAGATCGTGGGGGAATTGCAGAAAACACCTCTTCCGCGCAGCCAGGCCAAGAAAACCGGCACCCGTACCCGCTGGCTGCCGGATTTGGACGTGTTTACCGACATTGCCATTCCGGCAGAGTATTTCGCCGGGGTCATGAAGCGGCAGGCGGTCGTGAATGCCGGCATTACCTTTCACTTCCGCAACGAGACGGAGCCGGGGCAGTTTGAGGAGAGCCAATTCTGCTATGAGCACGGTATTGCCGATTACGTCGCTGAACTGGCAGGGGAGAACACGCTGACGCCGCCGGTAGAGTGGCAGGCGGAAAAACGGGGCCGGGACCGGGCGGACAAGCCCGAATATAAGGTCAAGCTCTCTGCGGCGTTCTGCTTCTCCAATAAGGTGAACATCGTGGAGCATTACCACAACTCCAGCTGGCTGGAGCACGGCGGCAGCCCTGAAAAAGCTGCTAAATCGGCGTTTGTATCCGCCGTCGACGGATATCTCCGCCAGCAGAACAAGTACCAGAAAAACGAGGGCAAAATCACCTGGACCGACGTGGAAGACTGCCTGGTTCTGGTCACCAACAACTTTTCCACCCAGACCTCCTACGAGAATCAGACGAAAAAAGCCATTACGAACAAATTTGTCCAGGAAGCCATGACGGAATTCCTGCGGTCGAATTTGGAAATCTATTTCATTGAAAATCCCTTTGACGCGGACAAAATCGCGGGACAGGTCCTGCTGAACAAGCGGAGCCGGGAAAAGGCAGAGGAAGCCCGCCTGAACATCAAGAAAAAATTATCAGGCAGCATCGACATTTCCAACCGGGTGCAGAAGTTTGTGGACTGCCGCACAAAGGAGGTCGCCCGCCGGGAAATCTACATCGTAGAGGGCGATTCCGCACTGGGCAGCGTCAAGCTGGCGCGGGATTCGGAGTACCAGGGTATTATGCCCATCCGGGGCAAAATTTTGAACTGCCTGAAGGCCGATTACGCCCGGATTTTCAAGAGCGACATCATTATGGACCTGATGCGGGTATTGGGCTGCGGCGTGGAGGTGCAGAATAAGCATGTGAAGGACATGGCGGCCTTCGACCTGGGGAACCTGCGGTGGAACAAGGTGGTTATCTGCACCGATGGCGACGTGGACGGCTTCCAGATCCGTACGCTGGTGCTGACCATGCTCTACCGCTTGACGCCGACCCTCATCCGGGAGGGGTACGTCTATATCGCGGAAACGCCGCTGTTTGAAATCAACTGTGGGGAGAAGACATGGTTTGCCTACTCCGACAAGGAAAAAAATGACATCTTGAAAAAATTGGAGGGGAAGAAGTACAAGATTGACCGCTCCAAGGGCCTGGGCGAGAACGACCCGGACATGATGTGGCTGACGACCATGAACCCAGAGACCCGGCGGCTGATCCGGGTGATGCCGGAGGACGTGGAGCGGACGGCGCAGGTCTTTGACCTGCTGCTGGGCGACAACCTCCAAGGCCGGAAGGACCACATTGCGGAAAACGGGTATAAGTATTTGGAAATGGCGGATATTTCCTGAACTTTCATTCAATCGTTAACCCATTGGCCTGTTGTCCAGCCATCCGGCGCAGGCCCAGTTGCGGACCAGAGGAAAAGACATCCGTCCCCCACCGTATACACAGGGTTTCGATTTGGTCCCCTAAAAGCAGCTTGTTTTCTGGGCTGCCGTGGGAAAGGATGGATTGCTTAATTTCGTCCGCCTCTTTCCTGTCCCCATCCAGGGCAGCGTATAATAATCATACAGCCATTTTAGGTCTCATTCATGCTAAATTCCCCCCTAAATATGAACGAATTCATTGTGCCTGAATATTTTCATGTCCTTATTATAACTATCATAAAGAGAGAGGAACTATTACGGAACATACAGAAAGAATTCTGAACATCTTGAGAGAGCGGGACATTGTTCCAAATCAATTAGCAAATGCTATCGGAATTTCAGACAGCTTGTTCAGCAAATGGCGGGTAAAGCCTTCCTCTAAAATTTCCTCAAGCATTCTTGTTTCAATCGCGGATTATTTGGATTGCTCCGTGGATTACCTCCTTGGCCGAACCGATGATCCCAAAATAAATAAATGAAGCGGCAAAATTACTTTCCTTTTTCAGGGTGATAAAATGGAAACAAGAATACAGGATTTAAGGGAAGATCATGATTTGTCCCAAGCCAAAGTCGCCAAGGCAATCGGCATTACTCAAAGGAAATATAGCTGCCTGGAAACCGAACAGCAGCCCTGAACCGATGAAATCCTTGTCCGGCTTTCCGAATTTTACCATACCAGTGTGGATTATTTGTTGAAGCAAACCGACGATCCCAGGCCTTACCCACGTAAGAAGAATTTTTGACGGTATAATGTCAGTTAACGAGGAATCGAAATCATGCCAAAGAAGAAAACACCTGAGGGCAAAAAGCCCAAGGCCAACAACCCGAACGTGATGGGCCTCCACGCGGCGGTGGTGGAGCAGAACATCACCGATACCCTGGAAACCAACTACATGCCCTACGCTATGTCGGTCATCGTCTCCCGCGCCATCCCGGAAATCGACGGCTTCAAGCCCTCCCACCGCAAACTCCTGTATACCATGTACAAAATGGGCCTCCTCACCGGGGCCCGCACCAAGTCCGCCAACATCGTCGGCCAAACCATGCGCCTCAACCCCCACGGCGACGCCGCCATCTATGACACCATGGTCCGCCTCTCCCGAGGCTACGGCGCCCTCCTTACCCCCTTCGTCGACTCCAAAGGCAACTTCGGCAAGCACTTTTCCCGCGACATGTCCTGGGCTGCCCCCCGTTACACCGAAGCCAAGCTTACTCCCATCTGCAGCGAGCTGTTCCGGGACATCGACAGCGATACCGTGGATTTTGTTGAAAACTATGACAACACCATGCTGGAACCGTCCCTCCTGCCCACCACCTTCCCCAACATCCTGGTTTCCGCCAACAGCGGCATCGCCGTGGGCATGGCCTCCCAGTTCTGCGGGTTCAACCTGAAGGAGGTCTGTGATACGACGGCGGCCTTTCTCAAAAATCCGGACTGCGATTTGCAGGAAACCCTGTTAGGCCCCGACTTCCCCACTGGCGGCGAGCTGATTTGCGACCCCAGCGCCCTCAAGGAAATCTACAACACCGGCCGGGGCGGCGTGCGGGTACGGGCAAAGTGGCGGTATGTGAAGACGGAGAACTTGATCGAGATCTACGAAATCCCCTACTCCACCTCAACAGAGGCCATATTGGACAAGGTTGCCGAACTGATTAAGACCGGCAAAGCCCGTGAAATCGCCGATATGCGGGATGAGACGGACCTCTCCGGCCTGAAGCTGGCCATTGACCTCAAGCGCGGCACAGACCCGGACAAGCTGATGGCCAAACTGTTCAAGCAGACGCCTCTGGAGGACGCTTTCTCCTGCAACTTCAACGTCTTGATCGCCGGGATGCCCCAAGTGCTGGGCGTGCGGCAGATTTTAGGGGAGTGGACGGCCTGGCGGACGGAATCCGTCAAGCGGCGGGTATACTTCGTCCTGGGCAAGCGGAAGGAAAAGCTGCACCTGCTCAAGGGCCTGCGGCGGATTTTGCTGGATATTGACAAGGCTATCAAGATTATTCGGGAAACCGAGGCGGACGCCGACGTAGTGCCCAACCTGATGATCGGCTTCGGCATCGACCAGACCCAGGCGGAATATGTGGCGGAAATCCGTCTGCGGAACATCAATAAGGAATATATTTTAAAGCGGCTCCAGGAGACCGATGCGCTGCAAAGTGAAATCGACGACATGGAGGACATTTTGCAAAATCCCCGGCGGGTGAAAAAAATCATCCTGGATGAATTGAGCCAGGCCGCGAAAAAATATGGCGAGCCCCGCCGCACTACCATCGTCTACGCCCACGAGCTGCCTGCACCCAGCGAGGAGGAACCGCCTGAGGCGGCCCCTGTTCATATTTTCCTCTCCCGGGAAGGCTACTTTAAGAAAATCACCCCCCAAAGCCTGCGCATGAGCAACGTGCAGAAGTACAAAGAGGGCGACGGCCTTCGGCAGTCCTTTGAAACCACCAGCACTGCCGAGGTCATGTTCTTCACCGACAAGTGCCAGGTATATAAAACCCGCGTCAGCGAGTTCGACGACGCCAAGGCCAGCCTCCTGGGCGACTATGTGCCCGCAAAACTGGGCATGGACCCAGGAGAAACCGTGCTGTATATGGTCCTGCCTGGGGACTACTCCGGCGGTTTGATTTTCTTCTTTGAGAACGGCAAGGCCGCCCGGGTGGAGATCAAAGCCTACCAGACAGCCTCCAACCGGCGGAAGCTGACGGGCGCCTATTCGGATAAATCGCCCCTGCGGGCGGTGTTCCGGGTGGACGAGGAGCAGGAACTGGCGGTTTATTCCACCGAACCCCGCTGCCTGATTTTCCATACCTCCCTCCTTACGCCCAAGACCACCCGCACTACCCAGGGCGCAGCCGTGCTGACGCTCAAGCCCAAATACCAGCTGGATACCGTGCGGCCCCTGGCGGAAACGCCGGTCGTTAACCAGAGCCGCTACCGCGCCCGGTCCCTGCCCTCGGCAGGCGCGCTGCTGCGGCAGGAGGATACGGAAGAGAAACAAATTACGCTGGAATAACCAGCCAAGGGGGATGTTCTGAATGGATTTCACAACCGTCAAAAGGAATTTGGAAAACAGGGGATATCTGGTCCATGTGTTCGCTTCCGGACAGGAAGCGGCGGCATATCTCGATGGAGCGCTTGACGGAAAGGACGTTGGATGCGGCGGTTCCATGACCTTGAACGCCTTGGGCATTCCTGCCATGCTGGAAAAACACAACCGTGTTTTTGGCCTTTCCGACCGCCGGGAAGCTATGAATGCCAATGTTTACCTGACTTCTGCCAATGCGCTGGCAGAGACCGGAGAGATGATCAATATTGACAACACCGGGAATCGCACTGCGTCTACTCTGTACGGTCACGAAAAGGTGTATTTTGTGATTGGCCGAAACAAACTGGCCCCTACGCTGGAGGATGCTCTTTGGCGGGCACGGAACATTGCCGGGCCGAAAAATGCGCAGCATTTGGGCCGGAAAACACCTTGTGCCGTCAAGGGCGACCACTGTTACGATTGCCGCAGCCCAGAGCGCATTTGCCGGTGTTTGGTTATATTATGGGAACCTATGAACCGAATGGAAGCGGAAGTATTGTTAATTGACGAGGAGCTGGGCTTCTAAGATACCAGAAAAGGAGGATGTTTTGAATGGATTTCACAACCGTCAAAAAGAACATGGAAGAACGCAGGTTTACCGTCCGCGTGTTTGCCACGGGGCAGGAAGCGGCGGCGTACCTCAACAAAGCCATTGACGGCAAAACCGTGGGCTTTGGCGGGTCTATGACCCTGGATGCTTTGGGGCTGTATGATTCCCTGGGCACGCACAACCGGATTCTCTGGCATTGGAAGCAAAACGCCCCTACCGTCCGGCAGGATGCCATGTCCTGTGACATTTACCTTACCTCCGCCAACGCCCTGGCCGAAACCGGGGAACTCATCAACATCGACGGCATCGGCAACCGGGTGGCCGCTACGCTGTTCGGCCATGAAAAGGTGTACTTCGTCGTCGGACGGAACAAGCTGGCCCCTACCTATGACGAGGCCCTCTGGCGGGCGCGGAACATCGCTGCGCCGAAGAACGCCCAGCGTCTGGGGAAAAAGACCCCCTGTGCCGTCAACGGCGACCGCTGCTACGATTGCCGCAGTCCGGAGCGCATCTGCCGGGGACTGGTGACACTGTGGGGCCCCACGACGGGGATGGAGACGGAAGTTTTGCTGGTAGACGAGGATTTGGGTTTGTAAGGTTGGAAGGAGGCGGTGTTTTTGCAGATCATCAGCCTGCTTTTGGCGCTGTGCTTCCTGACGGGCTGCACGCCGCTGCTGGAACGTACCTACAGCACCGCCGAGCCCCACAGCAGTAAATTCTGGGAGAGCGAGGCCGCAGGGACCCTGCGGGCGGAGAACCATCAGGATATTGTCAACGACCTTCTTTTGCTGGTGGGGCAGCACACGGAGACCGCTACATTGCGGCTTTATAACTTTGACGGCGAGTTGTCCGTTGCGGATACTTTGGAGCAGGCCGCCGCTGAGATCCAGCAGGATACGCCCCTGGGAGCTTACGCCGTGGAGTATATTACCTCCTCCCGGCAAAGCCAGCGGGGATTTTATGAGGCCTCCATCCAAATCAGTTACCGCCGGACGCTGGAACAGATTCAGGCGGTTGTAAACGCTACCAGTCCAGAAGCGCTTTATAGCCTGTTAGATACTGCCTTGGAGGAGGGACGGCAGGAACTGGCCGTCCGCCTGGGCTACTGGGATGAGGAAGGCAAAACCAAGGTCGCTGATGCCATGGCCCAGCTGCGGGAAGAACGGGGACTGGAGGACACCCTGCCTTGGGCGGTGTTCTACTACCCTTCGGAGGAACAGGTGGGGCTGATTGAGTTCATCCTTGACGGCCCGGAGCTGGAAGCTCTGGCGGCCCTTGCGCCTCCTGAGGAACCCTCTGCGGAGGATGTGCCGGAGGGAGAAGAACCTTCCGGTGAAACCGGCGGACCGGAGGCTCAGGACGGTGTGCCGGAGGAACCGCCTTTGGAGGCAGATACGGACACAGTTGAATAATCCATTTTTACCATAAATTAAAATTCATTCAGAAAGGACGCATAATTATGAAAACCTATGCCCAAATGACCCCAGAAGAACGCAGGGCCGAATATGACGCACTGCAAACAGCCTTCCAAGACCTGAAAGCCAAGGGGCTTTCGCTGAACATGGCCCGGGGCAAGCCTGGTAAGGCCCAGCTGGATCTGGTGAGCGATATTTTCGGCCTGATGCAAAAGCCGGAGGATTACATCTCCGACGGCATCGATGTGCGGAACTATGGCGAGATGGCCGGTCTGCCCGCCGCCAAGCGGCTGTTTGCGGATATCCTGGGCTGCCAGCCGGAACAGGTCTTTGTCGGCGGCAACGCCAGCCTTCAGCTTATGTTTGACACCATCTCCAAAGCCTACACCCATGGCCTGCTCCACAGCCCCCGCCCCTGGTGCAAAGAGGAAAAAGTGAAGTGGCTCTGCCCCGCTCCCGGCTACGACCGGCATTTTAAGATCACCGAGTTCTTTGGCTTCGAACTGATTACCATCCCCATGACCGAAACCGGCCCTGATATGGACGCGGTAGAGGAAGCCGTGAAAGACCCCGCGGTCAAGGGCATCTGGTGCGTTCCCAAGTATTCCAACCCCGACGGCATTATCTACTCCGCCGACACCATCCGGCGGTTCGCCCGCCTGAACGCCGCCGCGCCGGACTTCCTCATCATGTGGGACAACGCCTACTGCATCCATGAATTTGAGGGCGATTATGTGGAGTTCCCCGACATCCTTGCCCTCTGCGCGGAAGCGGGACATCCGGATATGGTCTTCGAGTTCGCCTCTACCTCCAAGGTGACGCTGCCCGGCGCAGGCGTGTCCTGCTTCGCCTGCTCCAAGGCGAATATGGCCCATATGGAAACCCTGCTGACCCCCCAGGTGATCAGCTTTGACAAGGTGAACCAGCAGCGGCATGTGCTGTACCTCCAGAACAAGGCCCATACCCTAGAGCTGATGAAGAAACACGCCGCCATTATGGGGCCGAAGTTCCGGGCCGTGGTGGACGCGCTGGACCGGGAGATCGCGCCGCTGGACATCGCCTCCTGGAAACGGCCAAAGGGCGGCTATTTTGTCTCCCTCAACGCCATGCCAGGCACCGCCAAGCGGACGCTGGCCCTGTGCAAAGAAGCCGGCGTTACTATGACCAGCGCGGGCGCAACCTTCCCCTACGGCAAAGATCCCCAAGACAGCAATATTCGCATTGCGCCCTCCCTGCCGCCGGTGGAGGAGCTGGAACAGGCCATCCAGGTCTTCTGCCTGTGCCTGAAGCTGGCGGCGCTGGAAAAGCTGGGCGCAGTATAACGGGAGCGGTTTCATGAGATACTATGGCAGCGTATACCGTCCACCCTCCGAAGCGCGGAGCCTGATCGTCCAGGTCACCTACGGGTGCAGCCACAATACCTGCGCCTTCTGCAGCATGTACAAGGAAAAACGGTTCGCCCTCCGGCCTTTGGAGGAAATCCTGGAGGATTTCCACACCGCCCGGGAGCTCTACCGCCATGTGGAAAAAGTCTTTCTTGCGGACGGGGATGCCCTCGTCCGCAAGGCGGCGGAACTGTATGCCATCCTGGACCTCATCCGGGAACTCTTCCCCGAGTGCCGCCAGGTTACTTGTTACGCATCGCCGTCCAGCATCCGCATCCGCACGGAGGAAGAACTCCGGACCCTGCGGGAAAAGGGCCTTGTGATGGTCTATATGGGCCTGGAATCCGGCTGTGACGCGGTCCTTGCCAAAATGCGCAAGGGCCACCCCGCCGCGGAGATCATTGCGATGGGCCGCAAGGTCCGGGAATGCGGCATCGCCCTTTCGGTCACAGCCATCACGGGCCTGGGCGGGCCGGAACTGCTGGAACGCCATGCCATCGAAACGGCAGAGGCTTTCAACGCCATGAACCCGGAGTATATCGGGATGCTGACGCTGATGGTGGAGCGGGAAACGCCTCTCTATGACTGGGTGCAGTCGGGGGAATTCCAGCTTTTGACCCAGCCCCAGGTTTTGGAAGAAACCCGCTTGATGATGGAACGGCTGGACAGCCCTGGAAGCGTGTTCCGGATGAACCATGCCAGCAATTACCTGGTCCTCCGGGGGACCTTGAACCAGGACAAGGCCGCCATGCTGGCGGAAATCGACCGGGCGGAGCATGACCTGAGCCGCTTGCGGCCGGAGTCCTGGCGGGGGCTGTGAGCCCTGCCAAGAGAGAGATGGTACACGTATGAAAAAGCTCGTGACCGGCGTCTTGGCCCATGTGGACGCAGGCAAAACCACCCTGTCCGAGGCTTTGCTGTACCAGAGCGGGGCCATCCGGCGGCTGGGCCGCGTCGACCACCGCGACGCCTTTTTGGATACCCACGCCATTGAGCGGGAACGTGGGATCACCATTTTCTCCAAACAGGCGGAATTTTCTTATGGAGACCTGGCTGTCACACTCCTGGATACGCCGGGACATGTGGATTTCTCTGCAGAGGCCGAACGTACCTTACGGGTGCTGGACTGCGCCGTCCTGGTTGTCAGCGGCAGCGACGGCGTACAGGCCCATACCCGTACCCTTTGGCGGCTGCTGGAACAATACGGCGTGCCGGTGTTCCTGTTTGTAAACAAGATGGACCTCGCCGGGGACCGCCGGGAAACGCTCCTCTCCGAACTCAAGGAGCGGCTGGACAGCAGCTGCATCGACTTCGGCGCGCCGGCGGATTCCGTCGCGGAAGAGGCCGCTATGTGCGGGGAAGAAGCTCTGGAGGAATATCTGGAAACGGGCGGACTCTCCGCGGAAACGCTTTCCCGGCTGATTGCAGAACGCAAGCTGTTCCCCTGCTTCTTCGGCTCCGCCCTGCGGCTGGACGGCGTAGACGCCCTCCTGGACGGCCTGGACCGTTTCGCCCCTGTGCCAGATTACCCGGCAGATACCTTTGGCGCACGGATATTCAAGGTCGCACGGGATGAACGGGGAACGCGGCTGACCTATCTGAAAGTCACCGGCGGTACGCTGCGGGTAAAAAACCTGCTCACAAACCGCCGGCCTGATACTCCGGAGGAAGCTGTGTGGGAGGAAAAAGCCGACCAGCTACGGGTGTACTCCGGGGTAAAATTCCGCCCCATTGAGGAGGCCCCCGCCGGGACCGTATGCGCGGTAACGGGCTTGAGCCGCACCATCCCGGGCCAGGGGCTGGGTTTTGAAACCGCATGGACCTCTCCAGTCCTGGAACCGGTTTTGGCCTACCAGGTGGAAACCGACGCCGACCCCCATACCGCCCTCCAGCAGCTGCGGCTTCTGGAGGAAGAAGACCCACAGCTCCACGTCGCCTGGAACGGACAAGCAATCCGCGTCCATCTCATGGGCGAGGTGCAGACCGAAATTTTACAGCGGCGCCTGCGGGAACGCTTCGGCCTGGAGGCGGCTTTCGGAGCGGGACGCATCGTCTACCGGGAAACCATCGCGGAACCCGTGGAGGGCGTGGGCCACTTTGAACCCCTGCGGCATTATGCAGAAGTGCATCTGCTCTTAGAACCCGGCCCGCGGGGCAGCGGACTGCGCTTCGGAACCATCTGCCCAGAGGACCAGCTGGACGGGCATTGGCAACGCCTTATTTTGGCCCACCTGATGGAAAAACCCCACCTGGGCGTACTCACAGGAGCGCCGGTCACAGACCTCAAAATCACCCTCACTGCAGGCCGCGCCCACGAAAAGCATACCGAGGGCGGCGACTTCCGGCAGGCTACCTACCGCGCCGTGCGCCAGGGCCTGATGTCCGCGGAAAGCATCCTGCTGGAACCCTGGTATGCCTTCCGGCTGGAATTGCCCGCAAACCAATTGGGCCGGGCTGTGGGGGACATCCAGCGCATGAACGGTGAAACCGAACCTCCAGAAAACCTGGGAGAGGACGCCGTGCTGTCCGGTGCGGCTCCTGTATCCGCCATGCGGGACTACGCCAAGGAGGTGGCCGCCTATACCCGGGGACAGGGCCGCCTGCTCTGCCGTCCGGCAGGCTACCGCCCTTGCCCAGATGCAGAAGCCGTCATCGCCGCCAGCGGCTACGACCCGGAACGGGATGTGGAAAATCCGGCGGATTCCGTGTTCTGTTCCCATGGGGCAGGGCATACGGTGAAATGGAATGAAGTCTCCGCCCACGCCCATATAGACAGCGGCCTCCGGCTGAACCCGCCGGAACCTGAACCCGATGAAACGCCTACATTCCGGCGTTCCCAGAGCTACGCGGGGACCATCGAGCAGGATAAAGAATTACAGGCTATCTTTGAACGCACCTATGGCCCCATCAAACGCCGGGCCTTTCTTCCGCCTAAACCGCCGCGGCGTCCGGCTGCGGAACCAGGCGGCAGCGCTCCCCGCGCAATCCAAAAACAACCCTCCGGACCGGAATATGTCCTGGTGGACGGATACAACATCATCTTCGCCTGGGACGAGCTGAAAGCCATCGCCCAGGATAGCCTCGACGCCGCCCGCAAAGCCTTGTGCGATATCCTCTGCAACTACCAAGGGTGCCGGAAATGTGAAGTCATTACCGTCTTCGACGCCTATAAAGTCCGGGGCGGCAAGGGGTCCGTGGAAACCTACCACAACATTCACGTCGTCTACACCAAAGAGGCCGAAACCGCCGACGCTTATATCGAACGCGCCACCTATGAGATCGGCAAAAAACACCGCGTCAAAGTCGCTACCTCCGACGGCCCCGAACAACTCATCATCTTAGGCCATGGCGCTTTACGGGTGTCGGCCTCCGGCTTCCGGGAGGAGGTGGAGCAGGTACAGGGACAAATCGCCGGTATCCTGCGGAACAATAACCGCCGGAACCACGGGACGCTCCGGGCCGCAATGGAAAAGGCCGTGAAAGAAAAGAGGAATGCACCATGAAAACTCTATGCGCCGCAGGAACCGTCTTCGCCGCTTGTACCGCCCTGCGCTGGTACCTGGACCGCACCAGCCGCCAGGATACCTTCTGCTGCAAAGGCCGCATCCGCGTGACCGGCTGCCGCAACGCCGGCGCGGCGTTCGGGCTGCCGGTCCCTGAGAAAGCCTTGGAACCATTGGCCGCGGCTGCATTCGGGAGCATCTGGGCCCTGCGGCGGCACAGCCCTTTAGGCGCGGGACTGGCTTTGGGCGGCGGCGCAAGCAACCTCTGGGAACGGTCCCGCTATGGCGCGGTGTTTGATTACGTACAGTTCCCCAGCGCGCCGAAGCCTTGGAACCGGTACGTGTTCAATCTGGCAGATTTCGCCATCCTGGCCGGGGGCGCAGCCCTGGCGGCGGGACGGAAGGGAAAGGAGCGGTAACGCTATGGAAAAATTGATGTCCGATATCATCTTGACCGCCAAAAATTTCTCCGAAAATTTCAAAGAATGCGGTGATTTCGACTTCAGCATTGAGAGCCT
The DNA here is from genome assembly GCA_022795445.1 of Oscillibacter sp. Classification (GTDB taxonomy): domain Bacteria; phylum Bacillota; class Clostridia; order Oscillospirales; family Oscillospiraceae; genus Oscillibacter. The sequence continues at coordinate 25,194 of JAAWGR010000027.1, forward strand.
GGGGGCCGTGGAGACGCTATTGGATGAATTGTCCGGCTACAGCCTGAACGAGGCCGGCTTACAGGACGCTTCCTCCATGATCGGGAGCTATGTGTTCGAGGTAGCGCGGCGGAATTACGGCGGGGAATATTTTTGGATTGAAGAGGAAGAACAGCCTCTTCTGACGGCGGGCATTCCAGACTTCCGCATCTCCATCAAGGCATGGGAGAAGGTTCGGGGGCGGCTGACAAAGGGGAAGGAAGACAACATCCCCTATTACCTGGAAGGCTTCCGGCAATATATCGAAAAAGGGAAGCAGGAAAAGGGCTATGCGGCATTGATCGTGTAAGCAAAAGACGCCGGAAAAATCCGGCGCCTTTTTTTGAAGAAAAACAGAAAATCCTCTTGCAATTTAAAAAATAAAGGTGTAAAATAAACATAGGAAACATGAAATGCGGCAGGCCGCACGACGCTGCCACGCCCCACGGCCCTGTACGAGTGAGGACCCACTCAGCACAGCAGATTTTCTGCACCACACGCTTATTATACTCAATCCCATTCCTTTTTGCAAGACCCTTTTTCGCATCTGGGAGCGAGAAGTTGTGCGTTACGCTTATTGGAAAGCGGTGTTGAGATTTGGAAAAACTCTACACCGTTTTTTATGTTTCCGGCGAACTCTCCCCGGGCCGGGAACTCTGGCGTTACATCACCTAACGACCACCAGATTCCTTTATCAGTCATGTTTTTCTCGTCGGCAGGAAAAACTGCACTTCCTTTTGCCCGGTCCGGGGCTCTCGTTCGCTGGGATATACTTTACCATGAAACGGAAAAATGACCTGCTCTATGAGCAGGTCATTTTTCTTTGAGGGAGTCCAGAGGGCGTCGCGCCCTCTGGCGGGGGTGCAGGGGGCGGAGTCCCCTGCGAAGCCTCCGAAAAGTAGCGTCTTACAGTTTCCGCGTCGGCAGCGATTTGGGCGCGGAGGGCGTCCAGGGAGTCGAAGCGGATCTCATTGCGCAGATGTTCATAAAACTCCACCCGCAGCGTCTGGCCGTATAGATCACCCTCAAAATCCAAAAGACACGCCTCTACCGTCACATCCGTCCCGTTGTTAACCGTGGGCCGGGTGCCTACGTTCGTCACGGCAGTACAGCCGCGCCCGTCCGGCAGGCTCACCCAGGTGGCGTACACGCCATGGCTGGGTACCAGCACATGGGGCGGTACCGCCAGGTTCGCCGTTGGGAACAGCCGGGTACTACCTATCCCCCGCCCATGTAGGACCGCTCCCGTCAGGGTGTGGGGATGGCCCAGGTACTGATTCGCACGGCTGACCTGCCCCATCTCCAGCAGCCGCCGAATGTATGTGGAACTGACGGTTACTCCCCCCAGCTCCACCTTTGGGATAATATCGCACCCCAAACCCAACGCCGCACACTTCTCCATAAGAAGCTCCGGCGTGCCCTGGTTCTTGTGTCCAAAGCGGTGGTCATGGCCCGCTACAAGATGAACGGCATGATACCGCCCTACCAACAACTTGACCACAAAATCCTCCCAGGAAGTGGTCATCATCTCTTGGTCAAAAGGGGCCAGGATCACCTCCTGTATCCCGTACAAACGACGCACCAGCTCCCGGCGGTCGTCAGGAGAATTGATCAGCGGGCAGGGCACGCCTGTGACAACCTCCTTTGGCGGACGGTCGAACGTAAACACAGCAGGAACGCACCCCCGCCGCTGGGCTTCCTCCACCGTCCGGCGAAGCAAGGCCCCATGGCCCAGGTGTACCCCGTCAAAAAAGCCCAGGGCAATGACCCGGTCCTTCCGTTTCCGATTGCTCATGGTACAAAATCCTTCCATTGTGGGCTTCAGAAAAAATTCTTTACAGAGGTCAGTAGGCCGTTTTCCGACCGGGACAGGCAAAGAAACGCGCCATCCTGCCCATAAATACGGCACATGCCGTCCGGCGTTCCCGGCAGCGCAACAGGATTCCCGCAGCGCACACGCTTCTCCTGTCCCGCGGAACGCACCGTCCGCGCCGGGTAAGCCGTGAACAGGCTGTCCACCGGCCGGAGAAGCGCCTCCCCCTGTTCCTGAACGTCCTCTATCGTTACGGCGTCTTCCAACGTAAACCCCGCCGCCATCGTCCGCCGCAGAGCGCTCATGGCCCCGCCGCAGCCCAACGCCTGCCCAATATCATGACAAAGCGTCCGGATGTACGTCCCCTTGGAACAGGCGCAGCGGAGGCGGAATTCGCTCCCGCTCTCCCGGCCCAGAAGCTCCAGCTCATAAATCGTGACCGGCCGGGGCTTTCGTTCCGCAGTCTGGCCCTTCCGGGCCAAATCGTACAGTCGTTGCCCGTTCACCTTCACAGCCGAGTACATCGGCGGAATCTGCCGGATGTCCCCGCGAAATCCCTCCAAAGCCTTTCCCAGCGCCTCCTGGGAGACGTCCGCCGGATGGGTCTCCAGCACCTCTCCCGTCACATCCTGGGTATCGGTCACAACCCCCAGGCGCAGGGCGGCGATATACTCCTTCCGGCTGTTCTCCGCAAACTCCACCGCCTTGGTGGCCTGTCCGACAAACACCGGCAGCACCCCCGTCGCCATCGGGTCCAGCGTTCCCCCGTGGCCGACGCGCCTCTCGCGGAGAATCCCCCGCAGCTTGGCGCAGACATCCATGGACGTCCACCCGGCGGGCTTGTCTATTATAAGAATTCCGTTTGGCATCTCAACACTCGCTAAAATCTTCCGCTGTCTGGGCAATGGCCGCCAAGATACGCCGCTTGGCCTCGCTCCACGGAGCCTCGACGGTACAGCCCGCCGCCGCCGCGTGGCCGCCGCCGCCCAGCATGGCGCAAGCCCTGGTGGCGTTGACGCGGCTTCCGGTCCGGAGGGAGATCTTCCACACATCCGGACGCAGCTCCCGCATAGTGACCGCGCAGTCCACGCCTTCGATCTGCCCGCCCAGGGCGGACAAGTCCTCTGCGTCCCGTTCGTCCGCCTGAATGCGCTCCATCAGCGAGAGAGGCACCGACAGGACCGCAACCCGCTCCCGATCATAAAACTCCATCGCGCCCAGCATGGCAGCTTCCAGGGCAAGGCGCTTGCGGGTCTTTGTGCGGAAGAAGGCTTTGTTAACCGCCTTGTAATCAATGCCGGTACGCATCAAGGCTGCCGCTACCGCGTGGGTATCGGGGCTGGTATTGTTATAGGCAAAGCAGCCGGTATCGGTGGACACGGCCACATAAAGGGGCAAGGCGATCTCTGGCGTGATGGGTCCCAGCTGGGCGAGGATATCGTAGAGCAGTTCGCCGCAGGCGGCCGCGCCGGCCCGGACGATATTGGCCCGTCCGAAGGCCTCAAAGGAGGGATGGTGGTCGATGGCAAGGTCGATGCGTCCGGCGTAAGCTTTGGCGTTATCCGGCAGCAGTCCTGTGGTCGCCAAATCGACGGAGACCATGTTTGCAGCCTCTGACGCAAATCCCTCCGGCGCGGTATAGGGCTGAAAATACGGTACACAAGTGTCGGTTAATTCAGGATTTGGCAGCAAATAGGCCGTTTTGCCCAACGCACGCAGGCCGGCGCAGAGGGCAGCGGCACAGCCGACGGTATCGCCGTCAGGCCGCAGATGCGTCAGAATCAAGATGTTGTCGTAAGACCGCAGAAGCCCTGCGGCCTGGGGGACGGTCAGCATGGTTCTTCCTCCGTTTCTGCGCAGCCGCGGGCGGCGTCATCCCGTTCCACCTGCCGCAGGACTTCCAGGATGTGCGCGCCGTGTTGGATGGAGTCGTCTGCGATGAATTGCAGTTCTGGCGTATAGCGCAGCTGTAAGGCATGGCCCAGTTCCCGCCGGAGGAAGCCGGAAGCCGATTTCAGACCTTTCAGCACGTCTTTTTCCTGCGTTTTGTCCAATACGCTTACATAGACCCGGGCATACCGCAAATCTCCCGTGGTATCGACCCGTGTGATGGAGACCATGCCGGTTCCCGACACACGGGGGTCTTTCAGAAAACGAAACTGCTCCGCCAGCTCCCTCTGGATTTCTTCATTGATTCGTCCCATTCGATTACTAGACAAGTTATAACCTCCTCATCCCCTTGCAGGGGGTGCCGCGCCTCCCGGCGCGGAGCGTTCGGTTCAGCTATTCCCATAGCTGGTAGGTTTGACCCCCCCATTTTCTCTTTTTCTTGGCAAAGAAAAAGAGAAAACGGGCCATTCACGGTCCAAAAGAGAAAAAGACGCCCCGCGGGGGATTTTTTGGCCCGGTGAAATCCTACAGTGCCTACTTCTGCAAACGAGAAGACCACACGGATTTGCTTCTGCGTCTCCTTCCGCTGTCGCTGCTGCGGGGGCCGTTGGGGGGGTGTACTTCTTTCGATTTTCTATCAATAGGTCGGTGCTGTTTTTCTGTTTTTTAGATAAATGCCCGGGTACTCTGTCTGCACAGAAGCCAAGGGGCGGCGGCACCGCCGCCGCCCCTATTATGCGCATTATTGCGGGATTTCCTCCATTGTGAACCCTTCCACAATGTCGCCTTCCTTGATATCGTTGAATTTCTCAATCGTTAAACCGCATTCGTACCCGCTGGCTACTTCCTTCGCCGCATCCTTAAACCGCTGCAAAGACGCCAGCTGTCCCTCGTGAATCACAATGCCGTCCCGCACCAGCCGGATCGAGCAGTTGCGCACAATCTTGCCATCCTGCACATAGCAGCCCGCTACCGTACCAACACCAGAGACCTTGTACGTCTGCCGCACTTCCGCATGGCCCAACAGCGCCTCCCGGAACTTCGGTGCTAACATGCCCTTCATAGCCGCGGTAATTTCATCGATACAATCGTAAATCACCCGGTACATCCGCATATCCACATTCTGCCGCGCTGCTCCGTCCCGCGCCGCCGCATCGGGCCGCACGTTAAAGCCAACAATAATCGCATTGGACGACGACGCAAGCATGACGTCAGACTCGTTTACCGCTCCTACGCCGCCGTGGATAACCCGAACGTTTACTTCCTCGTTCGACAGCTTCTCTAAGGAGGTCTTCACCGCCTCCACGCTGCCCTGTACGTCCGCCTTGACGATCAACGCCAACTCCTTACGTTCGCCCGCCTGGATCTGATCAAACAGATTTTCCAACGAGACCTTCTGCACCGGCGCGGCCGCTTTAGCACGCTCCTCGGCCTTCCGCTGCTCCACCAATTCCCGGGCCATCCGCTCATCGCTGACCGCAAAGAATGTGCTGCCCGCCGTAGGTGCTTCACTCAAGCCGGCAATCTCAACCGGCATCGACGGGCCGGCCTCTGTCAGCCGTCCGCCCTTGTAATCCAGCATCGTCCGTACACGGCCCACTGCGGTACCCGCGATGATAATGTCGCCCTGCTTCAGCGTGCCGTTCTGCACCAGCAGCGTCGCCACAGGGCCGCGGCCCTTGTCCAGGCGCGCCTCAATGACGGTGCCCTGCCCTGCTCGGTTCGGGTTGGCTTTCAGTTCTGCCATTTCAGCCGTCAGCGTCACCATTTCCAGGAGATTGTCAATGCCAATGTTCTTCTTTGCGGATATCTTGCAGCAAATAGTTTCCCCGCCCCAGTCCTCAGGGACCAGGCCATGTTCCGTCAGCTGCTGCATAACCTTATCCGGGTTCGCGTTTTCTTTATCGATCTTATTGATTGCCACCACAATCGGGATGCTTGCCGCCTTCGCATGGCTGATGGACTCGATGGTCTGGGGCATGATGCCGTCATCCGCCGCGACCATCAGGATGGCGATATCGGTCACCATTGCGCCGCGGGCGCGCATGGAGGCAAAGGCCTCATGGCCCGGCGTATCCAAGAAGGTGATCGGCTTACCGTTCACCTGCACCTGATACGCGCCGATGTGCTGGGTGATGCCGCCCGCTTCGCCGGAGGCAACGGAAGTGTTGCGGATCGTGTCCAGCAGGGAGGTCTTACCGTGGTCAACGTGGCCCATGACCACCACCACCGGGGCGCGGGGGACCAGCTCCTCAGGCTGATCCTGCCGGTCGTCAATGAGCTTTTCCTCAATGGTGACGACCACTTCCTTTTCCACCTTGCAGCCCATCTCCTCCGCCACAAAAGCGGCGGTATCATAGTCGATGATCTGGGGCAAAGAGGCCATGATGCCGTTTTTCATCAGGCACTTGACCACCTCCGCACCGGTTTTCTTCATCCGGGAGGCCAGTTCGCCTACAGAGATCTCGTCCGGGATGGAGACCTTGACAGGAGCCTTTTTTGCAATTTCCAGTTGCAGGCGGCGCATCCGTTCCTGTTCATCCTGCCGCCGCTTGTTGGAGTATGCAGGGCCGTTATTCCGGCGCTGCTGGCTGCTGCGCACTTTCTCGCGTCCGCTGCGCTGCTGGCGCTGCATCCGCTCGCCCTGCTGGCCGCCCAAAGTTTCCAGCCGCTCGTCGTACTTGGCGAGGTTCACGTCGCCGCCCTTGCGGGTATCGACAATCTTTTTCTGCGGCACACGGCTGGTAGGCATAGCAGGTTTTGCCGCCGCGGGAGCCGCTGGCTTGCTGTTGTTATTGGCAGGGGCTGGTTTCGCTCCCTGGGCTTGAGCGGAAGCCGGTTTTTGTCCCCCTTGCTGCTGGCTGGAACCCTGCTGCTTAGCCGGGGCAGCCTTTTGGCTGGAAGCCGCAGCGGGTTTTGGACTAACCGCCGGTTTTTGACCGGACGCCGGCTTTTGGTTGGCAGCCGGCGTCTGGCTGGAAGATGCCGGTTTGTCCGGCGCAGCGGCGGTATCCTGGAAAATGACCTGGATATCCGAGACCGGATGCTGCTGGGTCAGGCAGTCAAAGATGACAGACAGTTCGTGGTCGGTCAAAACCTGCATATGGTTTTTCGGCGCGGCCACATACTTCGTCAGGATTTCCATAATGGTTTTCGTGGGGACGCCGAAATCCTTTGCGACCTCATGCACTCTGTATTTTTCAATAGCCAATCAAAACACCTCGTTATATCCCGGCCCCAAATCCGTTTGAAAACCGCCGCAGCCCTGGGAGGCTAGGAAGCTGCTGCGGCAGCTTTCAGACGGACTTGGAACCGTAAAATTTTAGGAAAACCGGGCTTTCCCGCCCGGCAGGGCAGCGCGGCGGCACTTTAGCGGCCTCCGCCTGGCTTGCGGCCAGAACCCGGCTTGTAACTGGAGCCCGGCTTATAACCGCTGCGTCCTGGATTGGAACGTCGTCCCGGCTTCTGTCCGGAACCGTGGGGCGGTTTCCCGTAGGGACGCTTTCCCGGACGGTCTTCCGCTCTCTGAAAACCTCCGGGCCGCCGGGGCCGTGCCTCTGGCGGACGTTCTGCACCGCGGGGTTCCCCTTTTCCACGCCGTTCCTCCGGATGCTTCCGGGGCTTTTCTGGATGGCGGCCTGCTGGCCGCAGATGTGCTTCCGGTTTTTCCGGCGGTTTCCGACGGGGGGTCTTTTTCCGTTCCGCCGCCCGGCGGACTTTTAACGCCATCCGTTCCGCCGCTTCACCGTATGCCTCCTGGTCCAGCGCCGCAAGACGCTTTACAATGGCTGCCGCAAGGCCCAGGTCGGTCACAGCCGCAATGGCCGCCGAGCCGCGCCCTAACGCGCCGCCCAGCTCTGTTTTCGGGAAGGGGATGGTCAGCCACAGGCATTTCCCAATTTCCGCCAGATGCTCCGCCCGGCGCAGGGTACTGCCTCCTGCGTCCTGGGTTGTCAGCAGCAGACGGGCTGCCCCAGCCCGTACCGCAAGGGTTGTGGGCTCGTCGCCCACTGCCAGGCGTCCGCCCCGCAGGGCCAGCCCCAGCATGGAGAGGACAGGGTTCATGTTGCGCCTCCCAACTCGGATTCCATCGCGTCGTATACCTCCGCAGGAATAACCGTCTCAAAGTTCCGTTCCAGCGCCCGGGACTTGCGTGCCTTCTTTAAGCACGCCACATCCCGGCAGATATACGCGCCCCGTCCGGGTTTTTTCCCGCCGAAGTCCAGGCTGACCTTCCCCTCTGGGGAACGCACCACACGCAGCAGGATTTTTTTCTCTTTCATTTCCCGGCAGCCTACGCACTGCCGGAGAGGGATTTTTTTCACTTTCGGCATAGTCTTCTAACCGCCTTTCCACCCAAAGGGAGAAGCCCCGTCCGGCTCACTCCTCCACAGGTTCTTCGGTTTCTTCGTCTGCCGGAAGGTCTGTCAAAAGGTCCTCGGTAAGGTTCGCCGGAAGGTCTGCCATGGGTTCTTCCGAATTCTCTTCGCTGGCGTCCTCCGCTTCCGGCTCCTGGTAGCCCTGGGGCTTGATGTCGATTTTATAGCTCGTAAGCCGCGCCGCAAGGCGGGCATTCTGTCCTTCCTTGCCGATGGCCAGGGACAGCTGGTCGGCAGGTACTAGGCAGCGGCAGGCTTTGCTGTCGCTCTCAAGCCGGACTTCCAGCACATCGGCGGGCGCCAGGGCGGCGGCAATAAACTCGGCAGGGTCGTCGCTGTACTTGATGATGTCGATCTTCTCGCCCCGCAGTTCCTCCACGATGGCGGCTACCCGCTGCCCTCTGGGGCCGACGCATGCGCCGATGGGGTCCACATTCTCATCGGAGGACCAGACCGCCATTTTTGTCCGGCTGCCCGCCTCCCGGGCAATGGATTTCACTTCCACAATACCATCGTAAATTTCCGGAACCTCCAGCTCGAAAAGCCGCTTCACCAAACCCGGATGCGTCCGGGAGATCAGCACCTGAGGCCCGCGGGTAGAGCGCCGTACCTCCACCACATACACCTTGATATGCATTCCCTCTTCCAGGGTCTCGCCGGCAACCTGTTCCCCAGCCAGCAGCAGCGCCTCGGTGGATTCCGACTCTGTGCCGATGCGGAGAGAAGCCGCGCCGTTCCGGGGGTCAATGCGGGTGACGACCCCGGTGAGGATCTCATGCTGTTTGGAGTTAAATTCGTCGTAGACCATCCCCCGTTCCGCTTCCCGCAGGCCCTGGATGATGACCTGTTTCCCGTTGCCGGCGGCGATGCGGCCAAATTCCATTTTGTCCACCGGGAAGTTGATCACATCCCCGATGGCATACCGGGCAGACATCGCTTTTGCCTCTTCCAGGGGCACCTCGTTAAAGGGGTCGACATAATCCTCCTCGTCTACAACCACCTTCTGCACAAACATCCGCAGGTCATGGTGTTCCTCGTCCACTTCCACGATTACGTTCTCCACATCCGTGTGATCCCGCTTGTAGGCGGTCGTGATTGCTTGGATGATCTTATCCATCATGAAGGTACGGGGGATACCGCGTTCTTTTTCCAGCAGCTCCAGGGCGGCAAAAATCTCCCCGGGGTTCATGCCCGCTGGTTCCTTCTGTTTTTTGCCTTTCATCGCTGATTCTCCTTACTGTCGATTGACATCATAATAACATTCGTAAAACCCAGGCGCCTCAGAACTCCACCCGCAGACGGACCAAGGCAATCTCTTTTTTCTCCAAGGTACGCTCCCCATCCGGCAGGGCCACGGTAACGGCTCCGGTGGACGCATCATAGGCGGCAAGGGTTCCGGCCAGTTCTTTCCGGCCGTCCAGGGGACGATAGAGCTTCACCAGCACGGGGCTGCCCAAAAACTGCTGGAAATCCCGAGGGCGTTTCAAGGCCCGCTCAGCCCCTGCGGAACCCACCTCCAAGGTATAGCTGCCCTCAATGGGGTCCGCCTCGTCCAGCAGGTCCGACAGCTTGCGGGACACCGCTTCGCAGTCCAAGATATCCACGCCGCCCTCTTTGTCCAGCAGGACGCGGAGGTACCAGCTCCCGCCCTCTTTGACGTATTCCACATCCCACAAGGTGCAGCCCGCCTCTGCGATGGCTGGGGCGGCCAATTCCGCCGTCAGCTCGGTGATTTTTTTCATGCACGCCTCCTGCGCATTCAAATTTTAGCAGGGCAAAAAAGTCAATAAGAAAGAGCGGACCCGCGGCCCACTCCCAATTCCTTACCCTACCATCCTACTCTTACTAAAGTCAATATAACACAGTCTCCCGGAAAGTGCAAGCTTTTTCTTAGAAATATAAGGCTTTGGACAGCATTCGCGCTTCATCCGGCAGGACAGGAGCCTTCCGGCTCCCTGCCTGCGGCACAAATTTCCGGATTTTAAAAAAGTTGTGAAAAAACTCTTGACAAGTGAAGGTTTTTCTGTATAATAGGTAATGTTCGGACGCAATGCACGCGACAAATAGCGGGTTTGTGTAAAGGTAGCACAGCAGACTCTGACTCTGTATGTGAGGGTTCGAATCCTTCACCCGCTGCCACAAGAGAGCCTTGAAACCACAATGG
>JAAWGR010000133.1 GCA_022795445.1 Oscillibacter sp.
GATCGCCCCCAGCGCGTTTGTCCCAACCCCTCTGCCCACAAAGATTGCGTCAACAATGGTGAACAGGAAGAAGCAGACATTGCTGCATATCGCTGGGATTACATACCGGGCCACAGTCCGAAGTTTGGCGTTGTGCATTTTTATGACCTCCTTCCGTGTTGTTTCACGGAGATTTCTTATTTGACAAGTTTTTTGCAAGATACTAAAATAGAGTATCCCATTTTAGGAGAGTTTTTGTCATGAAAAAGGCAGCCTGTTATCCATCGGCGCTCTGTCAAAGCAGACTGGCGTTCACATCAAGTCCCTTCGTTATTATGATTCTTTGGGTATTCTCCGTCCTGCCTACGTTGACCCCAACAGCGGCTACCGCTACTACAGCTTGCAGCAAATCCCTGTGGTAGACGCGATCCAGCTCTGTGTTGACTTAGACATTTCCCTCAAGCATTTTACGGATTATTACATGGACGGCAGCAGTCAGATTCACTACGGCAAGTTGATTGAATGCGGCACGATACTGGCCAAAGAGAAAATTCAAACCATACAAGAGCAGCTGGCTATGCTGGAAAAAATGCAAGCTGAAATCGAACGCAGCGAGCTGATTCAAAAAAGCGATGCTATGGTACGGTGCAGCTTTCCCGCTATGAATCTTTTGCTTGCTCCACATCCGGAAAATGATGTGAAAATGAAAGTGCGTGCCCTGTTCCACAGCTTGGTGCGGACGGCTGAAAGCAACGGCCTGACGGTCAATTATTTTTCCGGACGTCTGCTTCATTGCCAAGGAAACCAGAGAGAATTGCTTTTTTACATCGGCGTAGACATTCCAGAGGGAATGCAGAATCTTCCCGAAAATCTTTTGCAGCTTCCGGCAGGCGAGTATCTCTGCTGCAAACAGAAAGAGCCTGCGGTTGAAAATGCCGCAGATATTTTTCCGGAACAATTTGCGCTGGATTATGAAAAATATGTAATAGAATCCGAACTATCTCTCGGTGATTATGACTGTGTTGCACCTCCTTTTGAACTTTGCTGCTCACTCCCTGACACCCTAAGAAAGTGAAAACATTCAATCGCCAATTTGTGGGGACAATACATCCATAATCAGCGCCCTGAGCTTTGGAAGCGGAATCTGGTAGGATAGAAACAAATTAACACCATCTCCTATACGCCAGTTATAATTTTGTTCCGGCATCCTCAAGTACGATGATATAGGGGGACTGCTGCCTGATCGTGTTTAGAAAGTCTGGTGTGCGTTACAGAAAGGATTCCAAATCAACGATCATAACCGCAAATCTGCGATGTGCAAACAGCCACTCCGCTATTTTTATGTCGGCTGAGGAAATGATCTGTACCTTGTCCTTCGGTACTGTACTCTCAAGTGCATTTGAGAGAGAATCCGGTATCCCGATGGTTAAGATATTGCGGCGCATATTTTCACCCCATCTCATTAAGCGGTTCCTTGGCAGAAAAACATTATAAACCGTCCCATCTATGGGAGAGTCAATAGGGGTAATAACTTTTTTTGATGCCGCCCTTGCCCTTGCGCCTGTCCTCCTTGGCCCAGCGGCGAATGGTGGCAGCGTGGCTCTTGTAGGTCTTGCCAGTGGAGGCCATATACTCGGACAATCTCTCGATATACTCCTGCTAGAGATTAGGAAAATCAGCTTGTAGTTCGGACAGTTCAGCATCAAAAAGAAAAACATTCTGGTAGCGGCCCAAAGCGGCGGGCGCGGGATGTCCCTTTTCTAACTCTCTCCCTAACTCTATCGCGATCTCTGGTGGACGAATGTCCAAACAGTGGGCAGACATTTGTCCACCAGGATTAAGGGCGGTGCGATTTGCCTGCCGCGTCCGGCGTTTCCGCTCTCCCTCGGTGGAGGGCTGGCCTATGAGCAGTTCAATGTTGCTCATGTAAAAAGCGCCGTCCACTATTTGTTCCATCAGGCCCATCTGCAAGAAAATCTTGATGGCCCTCTCCGCAGTGCCAATCTGCTGGCGGGTGATGGCAGCAATCATCTGGGGCGTGTAGGGGATGCTCTCGTCAAGCTGGATGCGTCCGCCGTGTTTCAGCGATTTCAGATACAGCTTGAGCAGGATGTAGGAATACAAGATGCCGTCCCGCATACTCTCCAACAAAACGATGGCATCATCGTCAAAATAGCTTTCTTTCCGTTTCTGATAGTAATATTTTCGGTTGTCAGCCATAGGGTAAATCTCCTTTGCGTGAATGGCCTCCGTGGACGTTTAGAGGGCCGTTTTTAGGGTTCAGGATGGAAACATACAGGCCCCCTATCGAAGGCGGCTTTGAAAGCCTTGATATATGCGGGTTTTCAAAGGGTACTTTTTCTACGCACCAGTCTTCTTTTTCCTGGCCCAATCCCGCTTGCTTCGCTTGAGCGGGGCAGTAAAGGGTGTTGTGCTGGGGCGGGGTAAAAATCCGCCTGCACTCCCGGCAGCGCCGCTGTCCGACAGCCGGAGCCGGTAGGAGGGCGGTGCACGGCTCCCCGTCCAGCGGCAGATCAGCGAGTAGCTGATAGACTGGGGCAGATACATTCCTCCCCATCGTCCAGCAGGAGGCAGTTGCCGTCCTGGTAGTTACAGCAGCTATGTACCAACCGCCGGACGGCCTGATATTGCTGATAGGTCATCGCTCCTGTTCCTCCCTGTGCTGGGTCTGGCCCTCCCTGGCAAGCTGGTCAGCGGTCTTTTCCAGAGTTTCCACAGCCTTAATGTCCTCCCGCATAGAGCGCATTGTCAGATAGTCGGCCTCTTTCTCGGTTGACAGCTTTTGAACCTCGTCCCTCCACGCCTTGGGGGTGATGGCCACATCGGAGGCTTTCAACGTGTCCAGGTAGCGGACGACGGCATCGAACAGGGCAAGGTCGGCACTGTGACGCTGCTCGAATTGCTCCCGCTTGGCGGGGGCAACCTTGTCCAATTTCTGGCGGACGGGCTTGTACTTCTGGTACTGCGCCCACATTTCCAGCCGTTCAGTCAAAACAGAAATGCGGCGCTCCGCCTTGACAATTTTGCCGCGCAAATCATGATAGCCGCTGTTCATGGCCGAAACCTTTTCGTAAAGTTCCGGCATAGACGAAATACCGTTTGCCTGCAAGAAATTGAACAGCGCAACATCCTCTTTGAGGGTCACGGTCTGCAATCTGCTGCTGGGTCAGCCCGCCCAGGTAGTAGGCGCAGATGCGGCGGGCCTGGGTGGGGGTGGCGTAGGTCAGAAACTCCCGCAAGGCAGCGGTCAGCCGGTCACGCTCGGCCTGTTCCCCAGCCAGCATAACAAGCTGCTCCAGGGACGGGCTGTGTTCCAGGGCATAGTTCTCCGCCCAGTCGTAAGCGTCCAGCGAGTAGAACGCCCGGTGATACCGCTTGCGCCGCTCATGGTTCCGCATTTCCCTGACGGACTGGCACAGCACGTCAAAGACTTCCTCGCTGACCTCCACCAGCGTGGCACAGTAGGGCAAGCGGCCCTTGGTGCTGATTATGTACTCGTCAAATTCTCGCCCGCCCCAATACCGCTGATGCTCACGGTAGAGTTTCCGATTGTTCCGCTTGGCCTGTTCCAGATAGTCGGCAACCTCAGCGCTGACCTCAACAGAAACAAACCGCCCATTGATTTTGATGGTAATTTCCATCGTCCTTTCCTCCGTTCAGATTTTTGGGAACTGAACAAGGAGGACGGGGAACGGCAGCGGGGCCGGAAATATAGTTCCGATCGAAGAGCAACAGCACCCGGATGGCACAAGGCCATTCGGGTGCAATGGATAACATTATAGGTCGTCAGAAGGTGACGGTTTTCGCAAGTCTGGGTGGAGTGCGCCGCTGTAAGGGTCAGGCTTTTTTGACAAGCTCCTATCTATCTGTAACTGCATAGCGGCATTCTCCATATATGTCGAGAAAGCAAATAGAAAGGCGGCGGCTTTAATAAATCGCCGCGGAAAATAAGCCCTAAATGGATAGAGCTTCTGTTATTCGCGGAAATTACCCTTCATCATCCGACGGAGCAGAATAATGATTCTGTACTGCTTCCGGAAGCTCGTCATACTGCACCTCGCTCCAATCCAGAACGCCCCGGACCGGCATGACGGTCAGACGGATAAAGGCCCCCTCCCGCAGTTCTCTGGATGTCCCGAAGGTGATCTCTTTTTCGCTCCCGTTTTCGTCA
>JAAWGR010000028.1 GCA_022795445.1 Oscillibacter sp.
ACCGGGGAACCCGAAAAAGACGGTAGAAAAACCGGGGACCTTCCGTCGGTGGAGGGCGTCGGCCCAGAGGCGGAGAGAGCCAAGCTGCAAGGCAATGCCTGCGTTGGCGCTGAGGGTGAGTTGTACCATAGAACAGCACTCCTTTCCCATTTGATCTTATTTACGATACCATATTTCACGGAAAAAACCAGAGAAAAAGTGATAAAAAGAGCGGAGGGGTCCAGGCTTGCTTTTTGTGGAAACTGGACAGATTCGCGGAAAATAACGTCCACGTAACAGAATAGCATGTTCTGTGGAGCGGCCCGGAGGGAAAGGCCGCAGTATGATAAAAAAGAAGGGATTGATTCAATGAAAGCTTACAAAAAGCTCATGAGCTGGATTGCTGCGATTGAAAAAATCGTGATCAGCGTCCTGCTGATCTTTGTGACGGCCATTACATTTGCAAATGTCGTGGTCCGGAAACTGACCAGCAGCCAGTTCGCTTGGACGGAAGAACTGGTCATCAACCTGTTTGTGCTGCTGATTATGCTCGGCTGTGCGCTGGCCGCCCAAGAGGGAAGCCTGATCAGCCTGTCCCTCATCTACGACCGGCTGGGGAAAGCCGCCAAAAAAGTGTTTGTAACCATCATCACCGTGGCCAGCCTTGCATTCTGGGCCATCCTGCTGTGGAGCGGCTGGGAAAAGGTGCTCTCCCAAATCGTCACTGGTAAGCAGACCTCTTCGCTGCGTTGGCCGGAATGGGTGTTTACCATCTTCCTGCCCATCGGCGCGGTGTTTTTGATCTTGCACAGCATTGAATTCTTTGTTGACAACGTTTTGGGTGACGGCCTGGAGGAGAAAAAGGAGGAACTGCCTAATGATTAACTTTATCTTGTTCGGCAGCTTCTTTGTCCTGCTGTTCCTGAACGTTCCTATCAGCGTGAGCCTGGGTATGTCCTCCGTGTTCGCCATGCTCTACTCCGGAGACAAAATCGTCTCCATCGCACCGACCAATGTGTACAATGGCATGGCGAAATTCCTGCTGCTGGCTATCCCGTTCTTCGTCCTCTCCGGCAACATCATGGCAAAGGCCGGAATCTCTACCCGGCTGGTTCAGTTCATCGACGACTGTATCGGCCACCGGCGGGGCGGTATCGCGATCGTGTGCGTCGTGGTTGCCTGCTTCTTCGGCGCGATCTCCGGCTCCGGACCGGCTACTGTGGCCGCGTTGGGCATTATCCTGATCCCTGCTATGATCAACCGCGGCGGGTTCTCCGCCCCGTTCTCCTCCGCCATGATGGCGACAGCTTCTTCCATTGCCATCGTCATCCCGCCCTCCATCGCATTCGTGGTCTACGCCTCCATTACCGGCGTCTCCGTGGGCGATATGTTCATGGGCGGCATCCTCCCCGGCATCATGATGGGCCTTGCGCTGGTCATCATTATCATGATTGAGGTTCGGAAGAAGGGCCTGCCCCCTTCCCGTGAAAAAGCCAGCTGGGGCGAACGCTGGAAATCCTTCCGTACCGCGTTCTGGGGCTTCCTGATGCCCGTCATCATCCTGGGCGGTATCTACGGCGGTATCTTCACCCCGACCGAGGCGGCGGCGGTGTCCGTGGTCTATGGCTTGATCGTCGGCCTGTTCATCTATCGCGAGGTCAAGATCAAGGACCTGTACGATCTCCTGGTGGACTCCGGCAAGACCACTGGCGGCATCATGCTGATTATCGGCGCGGCGACGCTGTTCTCTTACATCTGCACCGTGCATGGTATCTCTAAGGCGGCCCAGACCTTGCTGCTGAATGTTGCCAGCAATAAGTACATCTTCCTGATTATCATCAACGTGATCTTCCTAATTGCGGGCTGTTTCGTGGACGCCAACTCCGCCATGTATATCTTCATCCCAATCATGTATCCTGTGGCCCAGCAGCTGGGCATCAACTTGGTACACTTCGGCGTTATCGCTACGGTGAACCTGGCAATCGGCCAGGTGACTCCGCCGGTAGGCGTAAACCTGTTTGTGGCCATCGGCGTGAGCGACAAGCTGGGGACTGTGAAGGACAAGACAAGGGTGACGATCGAAACGATTTCCAAGGCTGTGTGGCCCATGATCATCGCCTGCGTGATCGCGCTGCTGATTGTAACTTACATTCCCTTCTTCTCCACCGTGTTCCTGAAGGGGTAAGCGAATTTTGTATCTGCGCCGCGGATGCGGCATCAGATAAACGCAACTGACAATTTTTTAAGGAGGAAAACAAATGAAAAAGTTTCTTGCACTGATCATGGCACTGGCGCTGTGCCTGTCTCTGGCGGCCTGCGGCGGCGATTCCGGTTCCGGCAGCTCTACCGACGGAGACACCGCTGGCGGTTCGGATGCCTCCGGCGACGGCGGCACCGAGTTCCCCACCATGGTCTGGAAGTACGCCTGCTCCGCTACAGAGAACACCTGCTGGGCTGACATGGGCCGTGATTTCGGCGAAATGGTCAGCGAGGCTACCGGCGGCGCCATCACCGTGGAAGTCTACGCGGCCGACCAGCTGACGGCCGGCAACCAGACCGAAGGCATCCAGGGCGTTATGGACGGCACCATTGAGCTCTCCGCTCACTCCAACATCATTTACTCCAGCTTCGAGCCGAAGCTGAACGTGGTGTCTCTGCCCTTCCTGTTCAGCTCCTTCGACGACGTTGACGCTAAGCTCGACGGCACTGCCGGCCAGGCTGTGGGCGAAGTCGTGGAGAGCATGGGCCTGCACCTGCTGGGCATTGCAGAGAACGGCTTCCGTCATGTGACGAACAGCGTGCGTCCCATTGAGACAATGTCCGATATGCAGGGCCTGAAGATCCGTGTGGCTGGCTCCGACCTGCTGGGTTCCGCTTACACCAAGTGGGGCGCCAACTGGACCAACGCCAACTGGTCTGAAGTGTACACTGGCCTCCAGACCGGCACCTATGACGGCCAGGAGAATCCCCTTCCCACCGCGGACGGTGCGTCCATTTCGGAAGTTCAGGATTATGTCACCTACTGGACTGGTATCTATGACTGCATCTTCTTCACCATGAATGCGGAGCTGTACAACTCTCTGTCTCCCGAGCTGCAGGCGATTGTTGATGAGTGCGGCCAAAAGGCTGCCCAGAACCAGCGTGAGCTGGAGCGCCAGGGTGACGAGGAAGTGCTGGCGAAGTGGGAAGAGGCTGGCGTGACTGTGACCCGTCTGACCGATGAGGCCGCTGAGGAATTCCGTCAGGCCGCTCTGCCCTGCTACGATGAGTTTGCCGACGTGCTGACTCCCGAACTGATCGCTGCCTTTACGGACTAAGCGGGCCAGAAAAAAGTGGTAAAATCTGCCTTCACGAAGTAAGGCTCCCCCCTGACAAACAACTCGTTTTCAAGTTGCGTTAGAGAGACGGCACGTGGCGGCAAAAACGCCGCGTGCCTTTCTCACGCCAAAAATCCGGAACAAGACGAAGAATTTTTGTGAATTATGTCAAAATGGAGGGCAAAAATGAGTGATATTCTACAAATGGCCGAAGGGCGCTTAGGGCGCGTAATTGCCGTCCGGCTGCGGCCGGGGACGGATGTTTTGCCAGGGTTGGAAGAAGCCTGCAAGCGGGCGAGGATCAACAATGGCGTCATCGTCAGCATCATCGGCAGCCTTTCCGAGGTGCGGTTCTGCGACCCGATTGAAATTGCGGGCAAACGGGCTAAGTACGGCTACGGTGATCCGCTCCAGCTGGAGGGGCCCATCGAACTGACCAGCGCCAGCGGCATCATTTGCCACGACGACGAGGGTGTGACGAACCTGCATGTCCATGTCACCCTCAGCGATAAAGACGGCAACGCTTATGGCGGCCATCTGGTGAACGGCACGAAGGTGCTTTTGACGACGGATGTGGTCATCGCGGAGATCGAGGGGGTTGTTATGGGCCGGAAGTTTGACGAGGAGCTGGAAGTACCTATTTTTTCTCCCCGTCCGGCAGAAGCGGAAAATCAATAAAAATCAATAAGTAGTTCCTGAAATTGTCATTTTTATAGAGTCAATTTGAAAAAAGGGGCGTGAAAACATTGGCTAACAAACAATATTCCAAAGAGCAGCTGGCTGATTTCTACCGCACGATGGTGCGTATCCGGGCCTTTGAAGAAAAGGCGGCGGAGTGCTTCACCAAAGGTATGCTGGCGGGCAATATCCACCTGAGCATCGGCCAGGAAGCGGCAGCAGCAGGCGCGTTTGCCGCCATGCAGCCGCAGGATTACTTCACCTCCACCCACCGGGGTCACGGCCATGCCATCGCAAGAGGTATGGACGCCAACCTTGCCATGGCGGAGCTGTTCGGCAAGAAGACTGGCTATTGTAAGGGTAAGGGCGGCTCTATGCACATTGCCGACATGGCGAAAATGAACCACCTGGGCGCTAATGGCATCGTGGGCGCGGGCCAGTGCATCTCCGCCGGCAGCGCGCTGGCGTCCAAGATCATGGGGGATAACAGTGTAACCATTGGCTGTTTCGGCGACGGTTCCACCAACGAGGGTACCTTCCATGAGTCCCTGAACATGGCGGCAGCGTGGAAGCTGCCAGTGGTGTGGTTTATTGAGAATAACTGCTACGGTGTGTCCACCGAAATCCACCGCGTGACGAATACGCCGGATCTCGCCCCTCGTGCAGCGGCTTACGGCGTACCCTATGCTGTGGTGGACGGCACGAACCCCACGGAAGTCTATGAAACGATGCTGAAAGCGCTTGACCATGCCCGTTCGGGCAAAGGTCCCTACGTTGTGGAGGCAAAGGTGTACCGGTATCAGGGCCACTACTGCGGCGATCCGGCGGTATACCGTCCGGCAGAGTATATGGAAGACGCTTTGAAGAACGACGCCATCGAAAAACTGGGCAAGCGGCTTCTGGAAGCCGGCGCAGCGCAGGAAGAACTGGATGCGATGAAGCAGGCGGCGGATGAGGAAATGACGGCGGCAGTACAGTTTGCGGTGGATTCCGACTATCCTGATCCCGCAGAGGCAACGACGGATATGTACGCCAGTGACAACGAAAGGTGTGTGGCAAGATGAGCAAGAAAATTACCGTCAGCAAGGCCATTGGCGAAGCCTTGCATGAGGAAATGCTGCGCGACGAAAAAGTATTTATCATGGGCGAGGACATGGCGGTTATGGGCAACGTGTTCGCCATTACCAAGGGGTTTCTGGAAGAATTCGGCCCGAACCGTGTGATTGACACGCCGATTTCTGAGGAAGGCTTCTGCGGCATGGCCGTGGGTGCGGCGATGCGCGGGATGCGTCCGGTTGTGGAGCTGATGTATAACGATTTTGCTACCGTTGCGGCGGATCCCCTGCTGAACCAAGCTGCAAAAATGCGGTATATGACGGGCGGCCAGGCCACCGTTCCGATGGTGCTGCGTGCACCGATGGGCGCAGGCCGCCGAAATGCGGGACAGCATTCCCAGTCTTTGGAGAACCTGTTCTGCCACTTCCCGGGCTTGAAGGTGGTTGCCCCCTGCACCGCTAAGGACGCCAAGGGCCTGCTGAAGACGGCCATCCGGGACGACGATCCTGTGATTTTCCTGGAACATAAGCTGCTGTATGCGCGGAAGGAAGAAATTCCGGAAGAAGAATATACCATCCCTCTGGGGCAGGCTGATGTGAAGCGCGAGGGCAAAGACCTGACAATCATCACCTGGAGCCGGGAGGTCAACTTTGCCATGGAAGCCGCGAAAACCTTGGAGGCGGAGGGGATTGATGTGGAAGTCCTGGATCTGCGGACGCTGGTGCCGCTGGATTGGGATTCCATTGTGAAATCCGTGTCTAAGACTCATAATGTGATCATCGTGTCCGAGGAAGTGAAGCGCGGCAGCTATGCGGGCGAGATTTCCGCACAGATTGCTGAGGAGCTGTTTGACGAGCTGGACGCCCCAGTGGAACGTGTCTGCGGCTTGAATATCTGCTCTCCGTTCAGCCCCACGCTGGAGGATGAGAACTTCCCCCATCCCGAGACCATTGCTGCCGCTGTGAAGCGTGTGCTGAACAAGTGAGGAGGGGACATAAACTATGGCTTATGAAGTATTGATGCCCCAATTGGGCCTGACGATGGAGGAAGGCACCGTTTCCCAGTGGATCAAGCATGAGGGGGACGCGGTGAAAGCCGGAGACGTGATTCTGGAAATTACTACCGACAAACTGACCAACGAAGTCACCAGCGAATACGATGGCACTTTGTTAAAAATTGTTGCTCAAGAAGGTGAAGATATCCCTGTGAAGGGCCTGCTGGCTTACATTGGACAGCCTGGTGAAGCCGTCGGAGCAGGAAATTCCGCTGATAGCGCTCCTGCTCCTGCTCCGGCTGCCGCGCCTGCGGCTGCGGCCCCTGCCGCTGTACCAGTCCCGGCTCCTGTGGCCGCAAACGGCGCACGCATCCGTATTTCCCCTCTGGCACGTAAAACCGCCGCCAAGCTGGGGGTGGATTACAGTCATTTGACCGGTTCCGGTTCCTCTGGGCGGATCACCCAGAAGGATATTTTAGCCGCCGCGGAGGCGCAGAAGAATGCGCCTGCCGCTCCTGCATCTGCCACGGCTCCTGCGCCGAAGTCCGGCGGGCTGGAGTTGATGGAAGGTGATACCGTCGTCAAGCTGGCCGGTATGCGCAAGGTGGTTGCGGAGCGGATGCTCCAATCCCACACGGAGATTCCGCCGGTAACGCAGAACATCAAGGTCGACGTCACCGCGCTGATGAAGTTCCGGAAGATGCTGCTGGCGGAAACCGGGAAAAAATATTCCGTCAATGATCTGATCCTCAAGGCTACCGCCAAGTGCCTCCGCCAGCACCCCGAGATGTTGGTGAGCTTCGACGGCGACCGGATCATCCAGCGGGCGCATGTGAATCTGGGCGTTGCCGTGGCGCTGGACGCAGGGTTGATCGTTCCTGTCATCCGCGACGCGGACCGGATGGGCCTGGACGCCATTTCTGCCGCTGCCAAGGACCTTGCTGCCCGTGCGAAAGAAAACAAGCTGACCCCCGATGAATATAAGGGTTCCACCTTCACCGTCTCGAACTTGGGCATGTTTGGGATCGAGACCTTCACGCCGATTATCAACCAGCCCGACGCTGCCATCCTGGGCGTGTGCGCAATTGCGGACGAACTGGATATGGACGATGAGGGCAAGCTGTTCAAGAAACAGGTGATGCGGCTGTCTGTGACCTTGGACCACCGTCTGTTGGATGGCGCTGTGGTGGCAAAGTTCGAGATGGATTTGCGGGATCTGCTTCAGAATCCCATGCAGATTTTGCTGTGAGCGGAGGGCTGGAGAATTATGGCTTATGAATTGAAAATGCCCCAGCTGGGCCTGACGATGGAGGAGGGCACCGTCTCCAAGTGGGTAAAGCACGAGGGCGAAGCGGTAAAAACCGGGGATGTGATCCTGGAAATCACCACCGACAAGCTGACCAATGAGGTTGTGAGCGAAGTCGACGGCACATTGCTGAAAATCGTGGCTCAGGAAGGCGACGATGTGCCCGTTAAGGGTACGCTGGCCTGGATTGGCAAACCTGGCGAGGCGGTCGGCGGAAGTTCTGCCGGCGATATGGCTGCGTCTGCCGCAGTCCCTTTCGTCCCCGCCTCTGCCGCGGCAACTGCCGGGCCTGCGGCGCCTGCAAAGCCCGCAAAGGATAAGAGCGTTATCGTCATCGGCGGCGGTCCCGGCGGCTATGTCGCCGCCATCCGGGCGGCGCAGCTGGGCGCAAAGGTAACGGTTGTTGAAAAGCAGTATCTGGGCGGCACCTGCCTGAACGTCGGATGCATCCCAACCAAGTGTCTGCTGCACTCCGCCGAGCTGGTGGAGGACATCAAGAACCAGGGTAAGGAAATCGGCGTGGAAGTTGAAGGCGTGAAGGTCAACTTCCCCCAGGTGATTGCCCATAAGAATGAGATTTCCAAGAAGCTGACCAGCGGCGTTGCCGGCTTGCTGAAGATGAATAAAGTCAAGAAAGTTGACGGCGAAGCGAGCTTCACAGCTCCCGGCAAGCTGTCCGTCAAGAAGGCGGACGGTTCTGCCGAGGCCATGACTGCCGACGCGATTATCGTCGCGACAGGTTCCGTTAACGCTGTCCCGCCGATTCCCGGCATCAAGGAGAATCCCAACTGCATCGATTCCACTGGCGCGCTGAGCCTGGAGTCTCTGCCGAAGTCCATGGTGGTCATTGGCGGCGGCGTCATCGGCCTGGAACTGGCCTGCGCTTACGCGGCGTTCGGTACCAAGATCACCGTTGTGGAGGCAATGGACCACATGCTGCCGATGCTGGACGGGGACCTGACGAAGATCGGCGTTGCCCATATGAAAAAGATGGGCATGGAGTTCCACCTGGAATGCCCGGTGCAGTCTGTGGAAAGCAGCTCTGTAGGCGCGAAGGTCGTATGCAAGAACAAGGCGGGCGAAACGGTCAGCTTTGAGGCAGAGAAGGTGCTGGTAGCCATCGGCCGGAAGGCCAACACCGCCAGCCTGAACCTTGATGCGGGCGGCCTGAAGAATGACCGCGGCCGGATTATCGTCAACGACAAGATGGAGACGAATGTCCCAGGGGTGTACGCCATCGGCGACTGCGTGTTCGGCAAGGCCCAGCTGGCCCATACCGCCAGCGCTATGGGGGAAGTGGCTGCAGAGAATATCATGGGCATCCCCGCCGAATACAACGAGAAGACCAACCCCACCTGTGTCTACATCGAACCGGAGGCGGCTTCCGTTGGCCTGACGGAGGAACAGTGCAAGGCCCAGGGGATTTCCTACAAAGTCGGCAAGTTCCCCATGAGCGCCAACGGCAAGGCTCTGATCCTCAACGGCGGGGAGGGCCTTGTAAAGATCATCGCTGGAACCGAGTACGGCGAAATTCTGGGTATGCACATCATTGGGCCCCGGGCCACCGACCTCATTGCCGAGGGTGCATTGGCTATCGGCGAGGAGATGACGCTCGACGAGATCATCGCCACCATCCATAGCCACCCGACGGTGACGGAGACCATGCGTGAGGCCGCCCTGCAGGCGGAGAAGCGTGCCATCCATACCTCTAACAAATAGCAGAAGAATCTACTAGAACCCAACAGGAAAGGGCCGAAGATGCAAACCTTCGGCCCTTTTTCAGAACAGAGAATGCGAATTGGAAGGAAAATTATTCGTATGAAAAACAGGAGGGATACCTATGCAATATACTAAGGAATTCTTGCGGGAGCTGCACAAAAACCTGCTGGAAACCCGTTTGTTAGAGGAAAAAATGAAGGATCTCTACGCCGAAGGCCGGGTGCCGGGTCACGTCCACAGCGGCGTAGGCCAGGAGGCGGCGTATGTCGGGACCCTCTCTACCCGTCGGGAGGGCGATTATTTCAAGCTTACCCACCGTCCCACGGCGTTGCCGCATATGCTGGGGACCTCCTTGGACATGCTCTTTGGCGAGCTGCTGGCGAAAAAAACCGGCAACTCCGGCGGACGCGGCGGGAGTCTGCATATGGGCGAGCTGCGTACTGGCGTGCTGGGGATGTCCGGCACCTTGGGCTGCGATACCGGCGTTGCGGTCGGCGCGGCGCTGACGCTGGATATGGAAGAGCGGACCGGCAGCATCGTTTACATGTTTATGGGCGACGGCACCTCCAGCCGCGGGCCGGTCTACGAGGCAATGAACCTGGCAGCCGTGTGGAAACTTCCGGTGCTGTTTGTGTGTGAGAACAACCAGTTTGCTATTTCTACCCACGTTTCCACCAGTATCCCTGTGGAAAACGCCTTGGCGGACCGGGCCTCCGGCTATGGGATGCCTTCCCGGGTTGCCGACGGCACAGACGTGCTGGCGGTCTACGAGGCCGCGAAAGAAATGAGCGATTACGTCCGCTCCGGCAAAGGCCCCGCCGTACTGGAGTGCAGGGACTACCGCTGGCGCGGCCATTTCGAGGGCGACCAGTGCGCCTACCGCGATGGGGAAGTCACCAAAGAGTGGATGGAGAGGAAGGACTGTGTGAAGAACCTGGAGGCGCAGTTGGTTTCTGAAGGTGTGCTGAGCGAGGCAGAAGCGGCTGAGATGCGCCAGAGCTTCGACCGGGAGATGGAAACCGCCATCGCCCATGCGGAGGCAGCTCCATCCATGACGGCGGCGGAAATCTACGACTATCTTTACGTTTGAGAGGGGGAGAAGGCGATGAAAGTTACATACGCACAGGCCATTGGCGACGCATTGAAGGAAGAAATGCGCCGGGACCCGAAAATCCTGATTTACGGCGAAGATGTTGCACAGTTCGGCAATATTTTCGGCATCACGCGGGGAATGCTGGAAGAATTCGGTCCCAAACGGGTGCGCAATACCCCCATTGTGGAAACTGCAATCGTATCCTCCGCCGTGGGAGCGGCTATGACCGGCCTGCGGCCCTGCGTGGAGCTGATGTATGCTGATTTCACGATGGTTGCCTTTACCGAAATTTTCCATGTAGTATCCAAGTGGCGTTATATGCATGGCCCGGAATATAAGCTGCCGCTGGTAATCCGCTGCGCCTCCGGCTCCTCCAACGGCGCAGGCGCGGAGCACTCCAACGTTGTGGAGAGCCTGTTTATGCACGCGCCTGGCCTGACCATCATCACCCCCTCCTGTGCATACGATGCCAAGGGGCTGCTCAAATCCGCCATCCGCTCGGACAACCCTGTGCTGTTCTGCGAGCCAAAGCAGATGTACCAGATGAAGCAGGAGATCCCGGATGATGTGTATGGGAGCGATTATACCATCCCCATCGGCAAAGCGGATGTGAAGCGTCCTGGACGGGATGTGACGCTGATTGCCATCGGCTTGATGGTCCCCCGTGCCCTGGAAGCGGCAGAACGCCTTGCAGGCGAAGGGATTGAGGTGGAGGTCATCGACCCCCGGACGCTGGCCCCGCTGGATACGGAGACACTGTATCAGTCCATCCAGAAGACCCACCGTGCCGCCATTGTGGAGGAGAGCAACAAGACGGCCGGTATCGGCTCGGAGTTGGCCGCCCGTATCCAGGAGGAGCAGTATGACGAGCTGGATGGTCCCATCACCCGGATTGCGGCGCTGGATGTGCCAATGCCCTACAACATCCCTATGGAAAAGTATTCGATCCCCGATGCAGACCGGATTTGTGCATCCATCCGGTCTATGATGGTTTGATGGGAGGAGGGGAGTATGTATGCGGATTGACATTGCGATGCCGAAAGCGGGCCTGACAATGGTGGAGGGCACCATCTCGGAGTGGAAGGTGCCGGAGGGCACGGAAATCCAAAAGGGCCAGCCCATCATGGAGTATGAGAACGAGAAAAATACCATTGAATATGAGAGCCTCCACGGTGGTTTTCTGCACATTTTGGCCCCGGTCGGGGAGACGGTAGAAGTGGGCCAGCCCATTGCCTGGGTGGCCGAAACGCAGGAGGAATATGCCGCGCTGACTGGCGGCGCTTCCGGCCCGGAACTCCCTGCGGCAGCGCCTGCGCCTTCTGCCGCAGGAACGCCTGCTGCTGCGCCGGAGGCCCCCCAGGCCGCCCGCCGTCATGTCCGCGCCACCGGCCTGGCCCGAAAAATGGCGCGCCAGGCGGGGATTGATCTGGCGGATGTAAAGGCTTCCAGCGGACCGGACGGACGGCGGATCGCCGCCAAGGATGTGAGGGCGTACTTGGAAGCGCGGAAGGCGGCGCCGACAGCTGTTTCTACGGTGGAGGATGAAGTGACCGAAATCCCCTGGACCGGCGTGCGGAAGGCCATCGCCAAGAATATGTACAACAGCTTACAGCAGTCGGCACAGTGTACGGCGATGTGTGAAGTGGATGTGACGGAACTCCTGGAGCTTCGCCGGAAGCTGGCGGCAAGCGAGGTGCGTCTTGGCTGCCGGATTACGGTGAACGACCTGCTTTGTATGGCGACGTGCAAGGTGGTAAAAAACCATCCAATCATCAACGCTACCTTCGACGGTTCTACGCTGTATGCCCATAAGCATGTAAACCTGTCCCTGGCTGTTGCCACAGAGGCGGGTTTGATGGTACCGGTGATCAGGAATGCCGACACGTTGAGCCTTGTGGAGCTGAGCCGCAGGGCAAAAGATTTGGGTGTTCGGGCGAAGGAAAAACGGCTGCAAAACGGTGAGCAGTCCGGCGGTACGTTTACGATTTCCAATGTAGGGATGTTTCCGATTGACATGTCGACGCCGATTTTGAACCTGCCGGAGGTTGGCATTTTTGGGTTTGGGCGTTCGGTGAAAAAGCCAGTGTATTTGCCGGACGGCACGCTTGCGCCCCGGGACCGGATGTGTATGTATTTGACCTTCGATCACCGGGTCGTTGACGGCTTGGAAGTTGGCAAGGTTTTTGAGGAAATGCAGTATCTCCTGGAGCATCCGGAATTGATTACGGTGTAAGCGGAGATGTGGGCTGGTTCTTCCTATCCAGCAGCAGCCTATAAAAATAAACAAAGGAAAGACCTCCCTGCAATAGGGGAGGTCTTTCGTTATTATAAGATTGCCTACGCCGGGCCGGTTCCGTCCATTTCCCGGTGGTCCAGGGCCGCGAGGCCGAATCGCACTGCCTGAGTGATGATCCCACGTTCCTCATCGGTTGCAGCGCGCTGCCATTTTGCCCGCAGGTTTTGTAAAAACAGGCCCCGTAGGGAGTCTTCCCCTGCTCTGGCCCATAAATCCTCTGCGACGCGGGTCCGGTCGCGGATTTCTAAGGCATAAAAACGGCTAGACAGGGCTGTTTCCAAAGCCTTCGTATCTACGCCCTCTTCCTCCGTCTCACCGGTGAGCAGAATCCGATACAAGTCCTGGCGGACGTCTGCCGGCAGGGCGGCTTCTACGGCCTCTTGGGGCGGACGCCCGGTGACGTCTACCTCCAAGACCTCATAGCGCCGCCGGGCAAAGGGAACAAAGGTCATGGAGATTTTACCGCTGTTGTCGATGGCGCCTTGTCCAAAGCCCTTTCCCCCCAACTCATCGAATCCGCGTCCCTCAAGGCACCCCGGCCAAACGCAGATGGTTTTACCGGCGGAGACAGCCCCGGATTTGTGAATGTGCCCCAAGGCCAGGTAGGTAAGGCTGCTGGCAGCCAGCTCCTCCCGGCGGATAGGGTTATAGCGTGCTTCCGACGGCTCAACCTCACCGTGCAGCAGGCCAATGTGGATGCGCCCGTCATCCGGTGCAGTGAAACCGGATAAAAGTCCTTTTGCCTGTTCTGGACCAGTGAAAGCAGCCCCGTGAACCACTAGGTTCCAGTCAGGGATTTCCACCGCCGTCATGGCGTTCTGGGTAAAGATGTACACATTTTCCGGCCATTTAATGGATGTCCAAGGGGAGGCGGGGCCGTACCAGTCGTGGTTGCCGGGAGCAATAAATACCATAGCCTCCATCTGCGCCAGGGCGTCGGCCAGTTGCTCGACGGTTTCCCGGAAGGGGGAGGCGCTGTCAAAGAGGTCGCCTGCCAGCAGGACCAGCCGGATACCGTGGCTATTTACATAGTCCGCAAGGCGGAACATCAGCTCCCGGCCTTCCCGGCGGCGTGCGGCGGCCTGTTGGGGCGGCAGTGCGCCGAAAGCGCTGTCAAGGTGAAAATCTGAGGCATGGAGAAATGGAATCATGACGGCCTCCTATCCTAGCTCAGGCCTCCTGCCAGGCTTTGCAGACGTCTACCCACTGGACGAAATTGGAGGCGTATTGTTCCAGTTCCCCGCAGGTCAGCTCAATGGCGCTGTGATCGTTCCCGGCAGCTGGAAAGACGGTTTCAAACCGGCGGAGGGATATGTCCAGATAGACCTTTACATCTTCTGACAAAGCAAACGGACATACGCCGCCGACATCATGGCCAATCAAGGTATGGGCCTCTTCGAATGTAAGCATCTTGGCCTTGGTATGGAACTGGGCCTTATAGCGGGGATTGTCGATTTTCGCGTCGCCTGCCGCCACGACCAGGATGGGGTGATCCTCGACTTTGAAACTGAGGCTCTTGGCGATTCGTGCACCCTCCACGCCAACGGCCTGGGCAGCCAGTTCCACGGTGGCGGAGGAGTCTTCAAACTCCCGGATCCGGTCCGCAATGCCAAGCGGCTCCAAATAGTCTCTTACTTTTTGAATAGACATCATGGATTCTCCTTTTCTTTCTGGTTGTCCATTATCCATGGTTCAGCGGATATCAATGCGTTCCACGGCAGTACACAGGCCGGTCCCGCTGTTAAGGGTGAAGATCGCGCCCTGCATTTTACAGGGGCCATCCGGATATTGATAGCGCCCAGGGAGGCCGCCTAAGAACCCTTCCACCGACTGCCATGGCTCAACACCCAGTACAGACTCTATTGCACCGGTCATACCCAGGTCCGTGATATAACCGGTGCCCTTGGGATAGACCTGCTCGTCAGCGGTGGGAACGTGGGTATGGGTACCCCAGAGGGCGGAGACGCGGCCGTCCAGATAGTAGCCCATAGCCAATTTTTCACTGGTGGCTTCGGCATGGAGGTCTACCAGGGTAAACCGGGCTTCCCCCTCTTTCAGAAGACGGTCCGCCGCGGTAAAAGGGTTATCGGCGCCCCAAGCGAGGCCGCAGCGGCCAATCAGGTTCATGACGCGGATCTGCATGCCGCCCAAGTCAAAGATTTCACAGCCGTGGCCAGGAGCGCGCCCAGTATAGTTGGCGGGGCGCAGAATCCAGGGGGTGTCGTCCAGAAAGTCGCGGATTTGGAGCTTGCCGAAGGCATGGTTGCCTAAGGTCACCACATCGGCTCCTGCATCGCGGATGCGCCTCGCCTGGTCGCGGGTCAGCCCTATGCCAGAGGCGTTCTCGCCGTTGACGACGGTGAAAGAGATACCCTTGAGCTTTTGCACGGGACGCAGATTTTTTTCCAGGTGCCGCAGGCCTGGTTCTCCCACCACGTCGCCGATGGCTAAAATATGATACAGCATCGCTGTTTCCTCGTTTTCCATTAAATTTCGATTGCTATTTAATTTAGTATATCAAAAACCGCGGTGTTTGAAAAGAGAAAATTTTCCTTCTGCCGCTGGGTATGGTCCCTCCTTGCGCCCTCCCCATTTTTTTGTTATACTCCCCTTATCAAGCAAAAAAAGGAGGCTGAAGTCATGAAGCCGTCAGCATTGGTTACAGGCGCGTCGCGTGGGATTGGCCGGGCTGTGGCCCAGGCGCTGGCCCAAGAGGGCTGGCCCGTATGCGTCAATTATTTGGAACGCCAGGATGAGGCGGATTCCCTTGTCCGGGAACTGCAAGCCCAGGGCGGCCTGGCTATGGCCTGCCGGGCGGACGTCTCTGACCGCCGGGCAGTTGAGGCAATGGTCCAAGCCGCTGCGGATACCCTGGGCCCAGTGGAGCTTCTAGTCAACAACGCTGGAATTGCCCAATATGGCTTGTTTCAGGATATCACGGACGCGGAATGGAACCGCATCCTCGCCGTCAACCTGACTGGCCCGCGCAACGCCGTCCAGGCAGTCCTGCCCCACATGATCCGGGAGAAGCGGGGCGGCATCATCAGCATCTCTTCCATCTGGGGCCTGCGCGGTGCAAGCTGCGAAGCGGCTTACGCCGCCACGAAAGCGGCCCTGATTGGCCTGACCCGCTCTCTGGCGCTGGAACTGGCTCCCTCCGGCATCCGGGTGAACTGTGTGGCCCCAGGGTGTATTGAGACAGACATGGTGCGGGTCCTCTCCGCCGATACCCAGGCGATGCTCGTAAATGAGACGCCCCTAGGCCGTTTCGGAACTCCTGCCGATATTGCAAACACAGTTGTCTTTTTGGCCTCCGAAAAGGCGGGGTTCATAACTGGGCAGGTTTTAACTGCCGATGGCGGATTCGTTGTCTGAAGCAATCAGGGGTTCAGCATGGCAGAGGCGTAGAAAACCTGGGCTTTCTCTGCATAATACCGGAGGACGGAATCCACCGCACGGTTTTGGGTAAAGGCCCCCACCGATTCCGACGGCAGGCTTACGCTGTAAGCTGCCACATACTCTGCCTGCTTCTTCAGGTCATGCCGCGGCCCGGCGTGTCTGCTCAATGCCCTGCTTCAGCGCCTCATATTGAGATACCCGCAGCTCCAGTTGGCTGTTTGCCCGCTGGAGCCTCAAATTTTCCCGGGCTTCTTCCAGCAGCCACGCTGCGAGGTATATTGTGAACAGAAACCCTAAATTTACCACCCAGAGGAACACCAGGTTCCATCCCGAGCAGGCAAAGGGAACCGTACCGCCCAAGGATTTCCAGATACTGCTCCTGGATATTTGCGCCGCAGCGGGCCAGGGCGCGCTTGCGTTTATCGTAGCCGCAGGGCTTCACCAAGTACCGGGAGGCGTCTGCCTCGTAGCTGTCGACGGCGAAGTCGATGGAGGTGGTGGAAAAAACCAAACGGCAGCGCCTGTCCAGCGTCCGAATCTTCCGGGCAGTCTCTATGTAGAATAAATATTCCATCAGTTGTTCCCGATCCGCCGCCACATCGCCTACAATCCCTACGTGCATGGTAATACCATCCTTTGAAGAGAGTAATACGATTTTAGTATACCACCGCTTCAAATGGACTGCCGGACATGTTGTGTCATTTTTCAGCATCTTATGTCAAAACTTCCACTTTTACCCAATTTTCCATACAAAAGCGTCGGTTTCATGACAATTGCTGTAAAATCTGGTTTACAAAACCGGATTCCGGTGTTACAATAACCGCTGGATAAACCTTTCCCGGCATAGCCGGGCACTCTGCTTGAAACATACGCAAAGAAAGGACAGCGCATGAACGACCTCACTGCATTGCAAAAACGCCTCCGGGAACAGCGGCCCGTGGAATGGGAACAGCTGCCGGATTTTGCCCTCTACATGGACCAGGTTTTGTCCTATATGGATCGGCAAGTCCTGCGCTTCGACGGCGACGACGGCCTTACCGCCGCCATGGTGAACAATTACACCAAAAGTGGCCTCGCCCCCCGGGCGGAAGGCAAAAAGTACAGCCGTGAGCACCTTGCTTACTTCACTGCCATCTGCATCCTAAAGCGGGTCATGTCTACCCGGGATATGGACCTGCTCATCCGCCAGGAATTGCAGGGCGACCGGGGGATCGCCGACGGTTACGCCGCTTTCTGCCAGAGTTTGGACAAAGCCCTCAACATCACTGCCGGGGAGTTGGAACAGCGGGCCGAGGACGGCCAGCTCTCCGACGCCGAAACCGCCGACGCTGCCATCCATTTCGCCCTCCTCAGCTATGCCGCCGGCGTAGCCAGCAGCCACTGTGTGGCCCTCCTGCGGAGGAACGAAAAAAAAGAGGCCGCTAGGAAGGAAGCCGCTAAAAAAGAGGCTGGGAAAAAAGAAAAGGAGCGTGTGTAACATGGCTGCTTTCACGATCATGACGGACAGCTGCTGCGACCTTACCGCCGAAATGGCCGCTGAGCTGGAGCTGGAAGTGCTGCCCCTGAGCCTGGAACTGTCTGGCTCTGTCTTCCGGAACTTCTTGGATGGGCGGGAGATCGGGTTCCAGGAGTTTTATGGCCGTATCCGGAAAGGGGAGGCAGCTGTTACCTCCGCCGTCAGCGTAGGGGATTTCGAAGCCGCTATGCACACCGTTTTGGAGCGGGGAGAGGATGTGCTCTGCATCTGCTTTTCCTCCGCCCTTTCCACAACATACCAATCTGCCGTCATTGCCGCCAGCGGCCTCCAGGAGACTTTCCCGGAACGAAAAATCGCCGTTGTGGATTCCCTGTGCGCCTCTATGGGCCAAGGGCTGCTGGTGTGGCTCTGCGCCCAGGAGAAGAAAAGCGGCAAGAGCTTCCAGGAGGTCTGTGCGTTTGCCGAGGAACAAAAAGGCAGCATCTGCCACTGGTTTACCGTGGATGACCTGTACCACCTGAAGCGCGGCGGGCGCATCAGCGCCGCAACAGCGATTTTTGGTTCCATGCTGTCCATCAAGCCTGTCCTGCATGTGGATGCGGAGGGCCGTCTGGTAAACGTGGATAAGGCCCGGGGGCGCAAGGCATCCCTCTTGGCCTTGGTGGACCAGATGGAGGAAACAGCCATTACTCCCGGCTATCAAACCATATTCATCAGCCATGGCGACTGCCTGGAAGATGCAAAATTCGTCGCCTCAGAGATCCGCCGCCGCTTTGGCACGCAAAACATCCACATCAACTACGTCGGCCCAGTGATCGGCAGCCACTCCGGCCCTGGGACGCTGGCGCTGTTTTTCATCGGCTCCAACCGGTGACGCCGCCGCAGGAATCGAAAGGGGAGAGAGAGAATGCGCTGGCTGGAAATACACATTGACACCAATGCCGCCGGCTTGGAGGAAGTCCAAGCCCTGTTGTCCGCCCAAGACATCGACGGCATCCAGATTGAGGATGAGACGGACTTCCAGGACTTTCTGGAAAACAACCGGGACTATTGGGATTATGTAGATGAAGACCTTGCCCAGCACATGGCAGGGCGCTCCCGTGTTACCTTCTACTTAGAGGCAAATGAGGCGGGATTTGCGAAAATGGGGGAGGTACGGATCGCCCTTGCTGGGCTGAAAGAACAGCGCTCTGACTGCGGTCCGCTGATCATGTCCCTGGAAGACATACAAGACGCCGATTGGGAGAACAATTGGAAGCAGTACTATAAACCGATGGAGATTGGCCAGCGGCTGCTGGTGATCCCCCAATGGGAGCAGACTGATCCCGGTGAGCGAGTACCGCTTTACCTTGATCCCGGCCTGACCTTCGGCACAGGAGCGCACGCTTCCACACGGCTATGCCTGGAATTTCTGGAGGAGATCGTCCAGGGCAGCGAACGGGTGCTGGACCTGGGCTGCGGCAGCGGAATTTTATCGGTTGCCGCACTGCGCCTGGGGGCTGCTTCCGCGCTGGCGGTGGATATTGATGACAAGTGCCAAGATGCCGCCCAGGGAAATGCTGCCCTCAACGGCATTGCGCCGGAAGCCTGCCGCGTCCGGATTGGGAATATCCTTACCGACAGCGTATTGGCAGCGGAAATCGGCGGAGGTTACGATATTGTGCTTGCGAACATTGTGGCAGATGTGATTATCGCCTTGGCGTCCCGCGTGCGGGGATTGGTGGGGGAAAACGGCTGGTTCCTTTGCTCTGGGATCATTGAGGGACGTGCGGAGGAAACCGCCGCTGCCTTGGCCGCAAATGGCGTGGAAGTCATCGAACGCCGGGAAGATGGCGGTTGGAACGCGTTCTTGTGCCGCTGCCAATGATTGAAAAAGAACGCCCAAAAGGCAGTTGCTCCTAAAACCGCACCAAATAAGCAGATGGATACTTGGGCAGCTGCCATACAGGCTGCAAAACAAAATGGGTATATCATCAGCACAACAGCAATTAAAAGCTTGACACACTCCACGGGAAAACCGCAGGGTGTGTCAAGCAAATTTATCCGATAAATTCACATGTTATTATAGTATCGTCTCCACCCCTCCTCACCTTAACATTCGTTCGCGAGGGAACTTCCATCAAAACTTGTCCAGGTTCAATATCGCTTATGTCAATGCCCCTCAGCAAGTACTGTGCGCTGTCTCCTGCCCGAATTTGCTCCACACGTCCATCAGGCATTACTACAAGGGTTTGGGCAACAACCGTATACACCTTACCACTTGGACTAACAAGCTTTATGGAATCCCCCGCGTTCAATTGTCCCTTTTGTACATACCCACAGACAATGACAGCCGGTTCGCTGCCGGGAAGGGTGAAAAGATAAACTTGCGCAGCAGGCATCACAAAAACGGTTTCGGGATGCCGCTATGATTGACATCTTCTCTCATCGGCTCCATGTTTCTGTTTGTACTCTCCTCTATTATATTAAAATCTCACTTTGACATTAAAATGAATCCCCAAAGAGTGCCGTAATTGTCTTTATCTGGGATCTCAATCCGATCATACAGCTCGGAAAGGGCACACAAATAATCCCCATCATCCCTACTGATACAATGTTTGCCGCATGCAAGCCATCTCAGGAAATACTCTGCTTTTCTATTGGTACGCAGTGCAACCCACATTTTAACCGATTCATCCAGATACTGAATCCTTTGTTCATTCGAAAGATACTTCCACATTGCTTTCGATGATAATAACAGGCAGCTCACTTAACGCGTAGTGAATATTGGCTGCAACCGCTCCGCCGGAAACATCACTTGAAAATCCGTTGTGATAAAAATGATATTATCTGACTGAAATTCATTGTGGTATAAATCAACAAATTCGCACAGCCCTTGTTCGACGAGAGAATAGACTGCCTTTGCAAAAACCGGATCGCTGCTTCTGGCAAAAATAACGCGCAATGATACCGTATTGTCGGGTAAAAGCTGTTCAGCACGGATAACACTCGGCAAATTCATCAGCGGCCACATCTTTAAAAAGTAGTTCCACTCCGCCTGTTTACACAGGTTTTCAAAATTCGCTTGCTGTTCCGCCAGCCGTAACGCATGATTCTTCAGGCCAAGTTCCCGTTGAAGTTCTGCGTTTTGTTTACTTTGAACAAGCCGGAAATGCTGCCGGCTTTCCTCGATTTGCATCTGTAGCTCTTGATTCAAAAGGGCAAGCTGAAAATTCTGCCGGTTTTTCTCCAATTGCATCTGAAGTTCACAATTCTGCTCAGCAAGCTTTTCCTGCTGTTTCCGCGTAAAATGGCCGTTAATCGCACTGAAAGCAGAATTGATGAGAGCTCCAAGAATATGTTCACAGTGAAATTTTTGTGCGTTTAGCATAGGTATGGAATCTCCTTTCCCTTGAAGTTCTCACTCACATGATACTTTGGAGAAAATCAAAACGTCCGTCCTGGTCAGAATCAACCCCAATCGTGTCAACGGTCGTATCGCCATCTGTGTCAAGCAACCGGAGCGCAATATCCGTAACCTTATCGTCATCAAAATCAATTCCAATTATATCTGGCTCGCTGTCGCCGGAAAGATCAACTACAACGTGGCTTTCCGAACCGCCAAGAGTCTCCCATGTCCCACCATCAAGGAGTATGCTGAAGCACGAATACAAAAAAGACACGTTCTCTGCTTGGCTTGATATCGGCGGCATTCATGCTGTTTCTTTCCGCCTGCGCTCAGGAGGGCGGCGAGAACGGCCAAGAGGGAGGAGCAGGAGAAGTTCTGCTGCCTATCAGCGTAAACGGCAAAGAAATCAGGGTAGGCGAGACTACCGTCCAGACCCTGCTGGACGAGGGGCTGGATATCTCCTGGGTGGACGAGGGCTATAACCGGATTACCGTAGATCCCGCCACTCAGCTGGAGGCAAATGCTTACTATTCCGGCGGCAGCATCAAAATGACAGACAATATGTCCTTCACAATTTCCTTGGTAACGAACAAGAAGGCAGTTTCTCTGGGACAGGCGGAGACATGCTCTGCCTGTCCCAGTGGGGCAACGGCTCGCCAGTGGAGGGGATGTATCGTTTCATCCGTCTGCTGATGGACAAATTCGGCCTCTCCGAGTCCAACATCGACCTGATTACAAAAAAGAATCCCGCTGCTTCGGTGGGCGTTTATCTTCTTCCTATGGATTTTCCGCAATACAATGCTTAAAACAACGACAGGGACTGGTTCGCGCAGAGCCAGTCCCTGTCTGTTTGTCACGGTGGTTTCACCTGGGAACAGAACGCCGTGCTTATGCCAGGCCCATCACAGCTGTTCGCCGCTTTTCGGAATGGTGATCTTGATGGATTCCGTTGCTCCGGTTGCTTGGTCGGAGGCGGTGACGTGAAGCGTCCGGTCTGCGTCAATCCGGAACAATACATCAATCGGAACCCCCTTCCCGGTTTTGATATTGTCCAGCCGGAAATCATCATAAAATTTATTGGCTTCGACATCCATCAAGTTTTCGCCCTCATAGATCGCAACGATCACATGATCCTGCTTTTCCCCGACTGTATAATACGTCTTCTGCTTTTCCATCGGGTACGTCGCACCGCGTTCCAAAATAATGGAAAACCTTCCATCCTTCACCCGAACGCCCAGCGAGTGGCTGAGGGTGTCCTGGATACTGATCTTTACCAGGTCGTCGTCCTTCCGCGCATGGATGGCTGCGCCCATCGCAACCAGGGAAGATAAATCCTTGTCCGCATAGGGCTCTTTCCCAAAATATTCCTTAATAAAATTCCGGATACAAGGCATATTGGACGTGCCGCCCACAAAAATGATCTTTTCAATAGAATCCTTGTCAAACGCCGCCTCCCCGTCACACCGCGTGATGATCCGCCGGATTCGCTTCAGCAGCGTATCGCAAGCCTTTTCGTATTCCGCCCGGGTAATGGGGAGGCGGAAATTGATGGGCCGCCCGTTATACTGGCAGAGGTTTGTAATTTCAATCTCCGTCTCTTCCAAGGAAGAGAGCAGAACCTTGGCTTTCTCGCTCTGCTGCCGGATCTTCTGGCAAACTACATTATATTCTTCCTCCGAGAGCCCGGAACGCTCCTGGGTAGAGAGGTCCAGCATGTGCTGTGTCCGCAGGGCCGAATAGCACAGCTCCACCATGATATCGTCAAAATTGTCCCCACCCAGTTTTTTGTCGCCGCCGGTGTACAGGGTCTTGAATACCTGCTCCTGATTCGTGGTGGTTTCCTTCCGCAGGAGGCACAGATCGAAAGTTCCGCCGCCGATATCGATCACCAGGATGCTCCCATCCCCTTCGCCCAGCCCGTAAGCAATGGCGGCTGCCATCGGCTCGGAGATGATCTGTTTTACCTGGAAGCCCGCCTGTTCCGCCGCCTTCTTTGTCCTGGCATACTCACTGGCCGTAAAATAGGCGGGGACTGTGATGACGGCGGAAATGGGCTCCTCTGTCTGGAAATGCTGTTTGGCGGCCTGGTTCACCTTTTTTAGAATCTCATGTGCCACATCGGTGGGGGTAAATTTGCGCCCGTGAATCTCCCACACCTTGGACACATCGTCCATATAAGACTTTGAGGAACCGATAATACTTTCCGGCTCCCGCAGGAGGCGGGCCTTTGCGCGATTTCCAATGGTTACCACGCCGTCTTTGTACAGCAGCACCGAAGGAAGCAGATAATCCCGGTCCAGCTTGATCGGCTCAAGCGTGTTTTCGTAAGTCCAGCACACCGTATTGGTCGTCCCCAGGTCAATTCCCACCGTATACTCTGCCATGGCAAACTCCTTCTCCGTCAAATATCAAATAGTTTCTTGCAAATCTCCAGTTCAAAATCATGCAGATAAATGTAAAGCTCCCCCTGCCGTCCGCCTGTTGTAATATGCTTTTCCACCACGGTTTGGATCACGGCGTCCCGCACCTTGCCGATGGTCCGTTCCCGATATATGTCCGCCGTGTCCATGGGCGGCTTCGCTTGGGCATGGCGGGAGAAAAATGCAAACAAGGGATCCATCAGCGATTTCCGCTTAACAATCAGCTTTTGATAGATCTGGGGGTAGTGGATGGCCTCTGCGGCGCAGTCCTGGCCGCTGTAATCCTCCAAAAGGGCGGTCAGGATTTGGTCTGCGTCTTCCCGTCCGGACACGCCTTTGACGATTATAGTAGAAATCCAGCTATGCCACTTCGGACCATTCCACGGTTCTTCCTGCAAATAGCGATATACGTCCCCGGCGCTGCTGAACGCCACTTCCTCCGTCTCCTGGAACCGCTCCAAGATCTCGCTTCCCCCAGGAAGGGACTGGACCGCTTCCATCAAATACCGCTTGCTCCACTCGCTGTAGCCGGCAAAAGTGAACACTTTTTTCGCAAACTGCTGGGCGCATTTCCGCCCCAGGGGATACCGCTCAACTTCGGTATAATACGCCGCCATCTGCTTGGCAGCCTCCTGGGCCTCCTTTTCCTTCAGCAGGCCCTGGTAAAATGCCCGGAACTGGTTGCAGACTGCTTTCCATTGTTCCAAATTCACATTTATGCGCTTTCCGATGTTCTGGCCAAGCTCCTTGAGGCAGCATAGGCTGGTCTCTTTGGGATAATTCGTAAACAGGGTGATGTACAGCAGCTTATCCACGTCATTTTTCTTCTGAACCTGTTCCTTCATCAGCCCGGTGACTGCCTCCCGCAGCGCGGCCCGTTTTTCCTCCGTCATCTTCTTGAAAACAGCTTTCAGGGCATTGGGATGGTCCCGCAAAAGCGGCGCAGCCGTCACAGCGCTCCGGATAGCTTCCTTCATTTCCCTGCTGTCCGCCGCGGCCTGGACCATGCTGCCCAGGCAGACGTTCGCAACGCTGGGGACTACGTTCCCGCTTTGGAGGCAGCGCAGGCATTCCTCCGCAGGCGCCATGGAGTAGTAAACGGAGAGGTATATCTGCTTAATCTGGGACGACGCTTCCAAGCGGTTCTCCTGCATGGCTTCCAGAATTTCCCGCAGGAAGACGGGGTCGCAGTCCTTCAAAATCGGCGGCAGGAAGGACCAAAGCGCATCCTGGTCGTTGTCGATCAGCCAAAGGTTTCGGGACACCACCCGGGCCACAATGGCCGCTGTCTGCCGTCCAGCCCGCACCATATCCAGCACGGCCGGGAACTGCTGGCGGTACAGGTGTTTTTTTATGACCTCCGTATCCTGGGGAGAGATATACAGTGCGGCATTCCGCTCATACCGCTTGTTCAGGGAGCGGTCAATCCGCTTTAATGTGCAGAGCAAAGCCTCTTGATCGATCGTATCCATAAGCCCCTCCTTTCCTTACGCGGGATTGATCTGGTACTGGTTGACCGGGTCCTTCTGCGCCTCCTGGAAAGAACGCAGCCGGGTCTGGTCCACCTTCAAATCCTGCTGCAGCTCTGGCAGCGACAGATGGATGGTCTTGTTCTGGTCGACCGTCCATTGGATGGTCACGTGGCTCCCCTTTTGCAAGTGCGACCGCTCGTCGAAGTAAAAATACTTGCCGGAGATGGGCGCGAAGGAATAGGGCGCCTTTTCGTTGAGGCCGTGGTAGAGGAAAACCGGCATTTTCAGCATCCGGTCCTCCGGGATCACGTAGTCAAACTGCCCGGAACCGCTGGCCATATGCCGGGGGATCAGCTTTTCAAACTTGTCCCCGTGTTTAATGAAAATGTCGTCCGCCATCCGGTCCTGCAGCTTGATTTTCGTCGCTTTCTCATTTCCCGCCTCGCTGTAGCAGTGGATGGCCGCGCCTTTGGAGACCGAGTTCCGGGTATCCACCGACACCAGGGCGGTCTGGCCGCCAAAATAATTTTGCAGCACCTCATGTACCGCGTAATATTCAGACATGCCGCCGGTGAGGAGGACCAGGGAGATGTCGCCGGGGGTCAGGTTGGCCTCCTGAACGCAGTGCTTTACAGGGTCAAGGAGTTTCCCGTCCGGGTTGGTCAGCGAGAGGAACACCTCATCCATCGCACGCTTGGTCAGGGTCATATCCACCTTCATCCCCGCAATCACCTCGAACACGGCCTCCGTCCGCGCACGGCGTTCCATACGGCGGGGAGTATCCAAGCACTCCAGTACCTTTTCATTCATGCCAATCTTATACTCCTCAGCCTTGGAAACCAGCCGGGAAATGATGGTGCTTTGCTCGTCCATGCTCCGGTTTTCAA
The DNA here is from genome assembly GCA_022795445.1 of Oscillibacter sp. Classification (GTDB taxonomy): domain Bacteria; phylum Bacillota; class Clostridia; order Oscillospirales; family Oscillospiraceae; genus Oscillibacter. The sequence goes on from JAAWGR010000028.1 coordinate 25,482, forward strand.
TGGACTCCCGTGCCTGCTCCCAATTGTAGAGGAAATATGCTCCCAGGAGTTGGTCAAAGTTGTTGCCGCCGAAGTCGGCCCGTGGGGAACGGGCCACCATGTCGATCTCCGCGTCGCCGTCATCGTTGTACTGCACCTTGGCGATGCAAACATCCAGCGTGCCGCCGCCCAGGTCGTACACCATCACATACTTGTCTTCGCCGATCGCCGTCTCTGTCCCCAGGTTGGAGAGCGTCCCCTCTCCGCCATTGATATAATACAGCAGCGTCGCGGTGGGTTCGTCCAGAATCTTGACATTCTCAAAACCAGCAATGTGAGCGGCGTCCATGGTAGCCTCCCGTTCATCGGTATTGAAGGCCGCGGGCACCGTGATGACCACGCGCTCAATCTCCTGCCCGTATTGCTCACGGAAAGACTGATGGATTGTCCGCAACAGGAGGGAGGAACACTGGGTCATGTTGAAATTCTCAGAAATCCCAGGATTCTTGTAGGCGGGGATATGGACGATGGATTCTCCGCCGATGCGGGTCTTGACCGCCGTTACCGTCTGAAGAGGCCGATTCCCTTTGGCAAAGATGTCCTTTGCGTAGTACCCGGTATAGACCTTTTTGTCCTCCACCTGGAAATAGAGGTAGGAGGGCAGCAGGAACTGGTTTTTATCGATCCCATTAAACGCCTGGTTATACTGGTAAATGGGAATCGTCGACAGTTTGTCGATGGGCTGGTCGCGTCCGCGCTCGATATCGATCACCGAAATGGTGCTGTTGGTAGTCCCCAGGTCAATCCCACAATAATATTTGTGTGCCATCCTTTACTCCCCATCCGAAACGATTTCTTCCAGCTGCGCCGTGGACACCATCTGGTCTCCCAGATACCACAGCGAACGCAGGACACGGTAGCGTCCTGCGCCGCCCAGTCCTTCCGCCTCTGTCAGCAGCGCCTCCGCTTCCTCCGCGGAAAGTACGACCTCTCCGCCCTTTGCCAAACGCCCAGCCTGCCGCAGGCCATGCTCTTTTAAAAATGCCGCCAGAACGCCTTCCCGCTCCTGAAGGGCGTCCAGGTCCTCATACTGGCCCAAGAGGCTCCGCAAAAGCGCCTGTTCCCCTTCGGCCTTTCCGGCGTTTTTCGCTTCCTCATAGACTTTGCTCAGCTCCTGGTTATGGCTCTCCTCCTTTTTGCTGGCGTTCTCAAACTTTTCCGCTTCCCGCACATAGGAATGGCCCACGCTGGCCAGTTCCTCCGTCAGCTTGCCGATCAGGTTTTTCGCGTCGTCAATACGGGCGGCGTCATAATTGACCGGACGCTCTTCCCGGGCGATGATCACGCCGTCCTGGGTCAGCAGCGCGTAAACCTGGTTCACCGCACCCAGCAGCGTCTCCACCGGGTTGCAGATCTTATCCAGCTTTCCCGCAATCTCGTCCACCCGGTCGCCCAGGTCCTCCATATCCATCTGCACCCAGGAAAGCAGCTCCTGCTGTCCGCGCTGGGCGGCCCTTATGCCGGACTGGGCTGTCTGCATTTCTTTCAAATCCTGCGCCAATCCCTGGACATCCTGCCCGCCTTTGGCCTGCAATTCCTTCAGCGCGTCCAGCTTTCTGGAAAGCTCCTCCGCTTGGACAGAAGGTAAGCTGCCGGCGCTGTTGGTTTCACCGGCTGGCTTCCGGCCCGGCCTGGCTTTAGACAGCTCTGTCTCTTTTCGCATAGACTCTTTATAATACCAGTAAGCTGCGTAAACCGTCTCCTTTGACCGGTTGTCCCAATAGCAAGTCAGCTGCTCCCCCCTGGGAATTTCCTGGAAGCGTTCCCTTGCCCGCCTCTGGCACTCCTTATCCTCCGGCGATTCCACCGCAACGGTCCTGCCGAAGCCGAACGCTTCCGTCTCTCCCGCCTTCACCTTCTCGCTATAGAGGACGCATTTTGTGCTTGGCATCCTCAAGTCACCGGGAATATCGTAGACAACCACCATTTTCGGCTCCTTTGGCTCCTGGTACGGCGGCGTCTCCTCCACAACTTTTCCGGCTTGCGGTTCCACAGGCATTTTTTCCGCTTCGGGCGCCTCTGGTTCCGCGGACGGCTCGTCCTCCCTTGCCGGTTCCGGCAGGGAAAACGAATACTGCGGAATCAGCCGGTTATAAATCGCTTCCGACTCCTCTCCCGTAAGGGTCCTCCAGGTTTTTCCTATAATTTCGGCTTTTCCTGCTTCCAGCAGCTGGCTCTCCCGCTGGTCGCCTTTTATCATATTCACTTCCAACGCCTTTTTCTTACTCCGCGCAGTTGTATCAGCCGCAGGGGCCTTCAGAGTTACAATGTATTCCTTTTTTTGCGCCATAGGGAACTACCTCCTGTTATTTCTCAGACAGCTGGTCCTGCTCCACACATTGCCCGGAGCTGTTGTAAAGCTCATAAAGTACAATGCCGCTCTCGTCTGTGCCCAGGCGGATACCGATTTTCCCATCCGGGAAATCCATCAAATTGACGGCAATCCGCCCGATTTTCGTACAAGTTTCAATCCGCGCCGAATTTCCCTGATAGATGTCGATCCCGGTATTCATCCCGGAACGGGGGTCGCGGTTCAGCGTAAAAAATTCTTTCTCTGAAAATTTTTGGTACAGGCTGTTCCGCTGGAGCAGCGGCTTCATCTTGCCGCCGGATTTGACCCCGATGGCATGGCTGACCTTCTGGATGATCCGGAGGTTCGCTATGCCGTTGATCTCCATCCCGCAGTACAGGCCCGCGCCTTCGCCCACCAGGACCTCCGGGTCCTTCCGGTTTTTCAGCAGCGGCCTGCCGAAATAGTTTTCCACCAGGGCCCGGATGGCTGGGACATTCGTCGACCCGCCCACCAGGACCACTTCGTCGATGTCCCCTTCCTCCAGGCCGGCATCAAAGACTGCATCGTCCAGAACATCGTAAATCTTGGAGCGGAACTCGCTGTCGACCAAGCTGCCCAAAGTCTCCCTGGTAAACTGCCAGTCCACGTCGTGGGCGCCGTATTCCAGGTACATCTCATAATCCTCTTCTTCTGACAGCGCCTCTTTGGCCTCCCGGGCCTCCTTGAGCATTTCCTGGTTTTTAAGAGGGTCCTGTTCCTCCAGGTCGATTTTCAGCGCATCCTCCACCAGCTTGGTTTTAAGCTTCTCATCAATGTCGTCCCCGCCAAGTTTTTTGTGCCCCGCGGTGTTCAATACTTCAATGACAAAAACCCCATCCTGTTTGGAGAACTCAAACACCGTCACATCCAGCGTACCGCCGCCCAGGTCGAAGATCAGCACCTTCCGCGGCGCGGCGTCCTGGTCCTGGCTGAACACGCTCTGCGCCAAGGCGGCCGCCACAGGTTCTTCCAAAAGGCGGATCACATGGAGGCCGGCGGCGTTGGCCGCCTTTTGGATGAGGCTCCGTTCCCGATGCTGATAGGCATAAGGGACCGTGATCACCACACCGTCAATCAGCGCGCCGCCGAAATCCTCCCGGATGTTGTTGTTGATCACGTTAAAGATATCGCGGCAGACCTCGAAGGCGCCTACGGTTTTACCGGTGTTGCGAATTTGTTTTGTCCATTGGGTGCCGATCTCCCGCTTCACGGAGAAGACTGCGCTGTCCGGGTAACGGATTCCCTGAATCTGTGCCGTACTGCCCACGACTTTGTTCCCGTTGGCCTCGTAATAGATTACATTCGGGAACCAATTCCGGTGGGAAGCATACTGGGCCATTTTGCTGGGGCATACCGGCACTACAGTTCGTTTCTCCTGGTCCCAGCGGGTTATGTAATTGGTGCTTGTCCCAAAATCAATGCCGAGATACAGGCTCATCCATCATACCTCCAAGCAACGGCCTGGCCGCATTTGATCAGATGTTCTTCCCCACGGTACACCGTCAAATACGGATACTGCCGGATTTTTACGATCACATCGCTCAGCTGTGGGTCCTTGGTTGTCGCAGAGGAGTCCTCCGCAAAATCACAGTAAGCCGCATCCAGCTTTTCGCCGGTCTTCAATTCCTTCGTGAAAATACCGTTCTGCTGTAGGAAGGCGTTTGCCATGTTCAAAATCAGATCATAGGTGTTGTCGTCCGCCGCTATGATGCCTGTGTAGATGGCGGGAATCATTCCATCGATGAAGGCCTCCACCGCTTTCCGCCATGCATCTTCCGGATTTCCCCGGGCACGCATGTCATACTGCTTCTTCAGCTTGTCCAGCTGGCGTCCCATACTTTCGATGGACTCCTTGGCTGCACCGTCAGGGACGTTCATCACCAGCTCATCCAGCGCGTCATAAAAGTTACTGTACGCGTTCCCGAACGCGCTGTTTAAAGCCGCTGGGTCCCCGGTCTCTAAAAACTCCGGATACGTCTCCGGTTCCGGAATCCGAAACCGCAAAATTACCCCATCCGACGGCTCCCCAGTCTTCTGCCGCTGCATTTGCAGGGCCTTCGTCCACAACTTCACCGGGACGGGATGGGGCCGGTTTATAAACAGGCTCTCCCCTTCTGTAATGAGCGGGTCAAATCGGCTGAAATCGTACAACAAGTGTATTCCCCCTTTCAAATGATGCTGTCCCGGCTGACAATCAACGTCCCATCTTTCACGGTACTACCTTTTCCATCAATGACGTCCGCTTCCACAGTCAGCTCATATTCCTCCGAAATGCTCACCGCCACCTTGATCTGGGCATCCGTCTGCTTAATCTTCGGCAGGCCGGATAGGGTGATCCGGTCCACGAAATCCATCCGGTACACCTTGGTCTCCTGGGAGTCCCCCGGACGGGTGTAGAGCTTGATCTGCACCTGCTGCTGTCCGTCCTTCTTCAGGAAATACGTCTTCTCACATTTCACCGGCAGCGTCGTTCCCTGCTTGATGATGCAGTCAAATTCTTGCCCCTCAGTTGCAATGCCAAAATCGGCGTTCGTCTTCGTTACCCGCCGGATAGGCGGCACCGCAGGAGCCTCGGAAAACTCCGCCTCCGCCAGAATGGCCGCGCCATGGGAAATCAGCAAAGCGGGGTTCTTATTTCCATACAGGGGGATGTTGCCGATGAAATTTTTTACCTTCTCCCGTACCACAGGCATCAGCGACGTGCCCCCGGACAAGATGGCTACATCCACATCCTCTACCTTCATCTGCGCGTCCAAAATCGCCCGCTCAACACAGCCGATGGGCTCCCGTGCCAAGTCAGCCACTTCCCCGTTCAGCTCCTCCCGGGTGATGGGGTACGTCTTCGTTACCAGTCCGCCCCCTGGAAGGTGCAGATTGTTCAGCTCGAAAGTCTCCTCCGTCACAGTGGAAAGGGATACCTTCACCCGCTCACACTCCACATCGATCACCGCCCGGTTGTGAGAGAACTCCTCCTCGCTCAGCCGGCTCTCCTCCAGGCTGTACAACACAATGTCATCCATATCCAGCTGCTCCAGAACAAAGTCCCGCAGCCGGTCCGTAAAGTCCTGGCCGCCGGTGTTTTTGCCCGCGCTGCCTAAAATCTCAAAATGGTTCTCCCCACTCCGGATCAACGCCACATCTACCGTGCCGCCGCCAAAATCGTACACCAGGATGTTCCGCCCGCTGGTTTCGTCCAGCGCATAGGCCACCGCCGCCGCTACTGGTTCCTTCTCCACCGCGACCTTCACAAACCCCGCCTTCTTCGCCGCCCGCTTTGTGGCCTCCGTCTCCAAAATGCCCCAGCCAGCCGGTACCGTCACCACTGCATTCAGTCGTTCGCATTCCAGCTCCTCCTGTACACGTTCGCAGATGTACGACAGGAACTGCGCCGCCGCGTCCTCGGCCGAAAGCTCCATCGCCTGGTTCGTCAGCCGCCGGTTGCGGAACGTCCCCAGCGTCATGGCCTCCACCCCAAGCTGCCCGGCACGTATTTTCATGGTAAATTTCCCGTCATTGGTGATAATCACAGGTTTACGGTCCTTGTTCCGCACGGCGATGGACAGGATTTTATGGTCGTTTCTGTCATTTTGGTTCTGGGCTTGGAAGAAATCCGGAGGCAGGAGGCTCAAATCCGACTCCTCATACTCGATCTTACAAGCTACACCGTCTTTCTCCGCTAAAATCCTCAACGCCCTCTCCGCACTGTACATCGTTTCCGGCTGCTTAGCGCGGAAGCCCAGCTCCTCTGTCACCGTCAGCGGCAGGATAACCGTCTCATGGGCATAGAACCGTGTGAGGAGGGCTGGGTCGCTGCACAGAGCGTTCGTATCGGTAATGTACACCTCGGGCCCGCCGCCTTGGGCGTCCTTGGCGTAATGGACGGAAAATCTGGCTTTTGGATCGCCGAGGGAGGTCTTGAACAGGCGCACAATACTGCGGCTGTTCTGCCGCAGCTGCTTCAGGGCTGGGCGGCCGTAGACGATATTCCCTGGGCTTTCAAAGTACATCACCGACGGCACCACTAGTCCGCCGTCCAGTTTGATCGTCTCCGGCATTCCCTCCCCGTCCAGGACGGAAACCGCCGTGTTGGTAGTCCCCAGGTCGATGCCAATGTTCCGTTCTTCCATGGTGCAGCACCCTTTCTGTCAATTTGTTTCCAGTTTATAAAATACCATAGTTCCCCCCTCTTTTCAATTCTTATCGTCAAATTATTTCCTCCTGGAACAGGGGAAACCCCTGGACCGTAGTCCGGGGGGCGAGTGTTCAGGGAATTCGCTTAGTCACCATACCGAGTGTGACAGTAGTTGTTCCATCAGTAGCAATCGAAATCGTCTGCCAGGTGACCATATCACCGTCCGCATCTCTAATGCTCGTCGGCACAAGGTAGATGCCGTCGAAGTTTCTTCCCCATTCATACTGGCCGCCATTGATCTGCCAAACAACGGTCTTCGAATCGGGCTGGGTAATTGCGCCTTCGCAGCTGATTGCGCCACCACCCGCTACATTAGTGTCGGACAATGTAAACGTGCTCCGCATCGTTGTCACATCGCCGTCGAAAACGACAGTCAGAAGGTTTCCGTTCACCGTCGCAGAGCTGATCGAAGTTCTTGCGATGGGTTTCACAGTCAAGCTCTCAATCACAACATCGGACTGTACGTCTTTAATCGTGAGCGTCGTAGGATTATACTTTGAGTAGTAATCATCGTCAGTGCCGTCATTCCAGTTCGTCTGGCCCTTCAGCTCGTCACCGGTCATTGTAACCTCGTAATCCACGCCGCTGATTTTAACGGAGACGATCCAGCCCTTCGCGCCGAAGTCCGTCCAAGCTTTGCCGCTGTTACCGTTGGCAGTAGAATCGTGGCTAAACGTCAAAGTAACGTCCTTGCCTTCCTTAACCTGCGTCGGCCCACTCACTTTGATCTTATCATTGCCTCCAGTGAGCACCGGGCTATAACCGAGGCTAGAATCGCTCAGCAACACGCCGTCCTCAAAGTCGCCCAGCTCAACGTTGTATTTGACAGTCGCATCGCCTGTGCTGCTGGTAAAGTTAACCACGACGGGTTGTTTCTTATCAGCGGCAATTTTCACAGAATCACCAGAAGCGGCAACGCCTGTGTATCCACCAATTGTCACGTTGCTGCCGCTCATCTTGGTGGTGTCAGAGAACGTAAGGCCGGTAATGGTGTAACTGCCTTTGACCGTGCTCGCCACGCCAGCAATACCAATACCGAACGCAACATCAGCTTCAAAGGTGTTGATGTAAGTATGGGCGCTGGGAGGTCCAACATATCCATTACGATTCTTGCCGTCCATCATGTACTGAACATTAGCAAAGCGCCAGTCAACACTGGTGAGCACGATAGAGACTTTGTGGCCCTTCAGTTCCTCAGCCTTGATACCGGTGAAAACATCATCCGTGAGGTCGAAATTAGTCACGGCATAGGTCTTGTTATCGTCCTTCAGGCTCAGTGCCACGTACTTTGCAGCCGGGGCACTGCTGTCCTTTTTAACAAGGCCGCTGCTGACGCCATGGGCATATGCAACCGTCTCATCATCCAGGTACACATCATAGAGAATCTTCACATTGGCGGAGTTGCCAACGCCGCTGGTATCCCCAGTGTAGGCCCAAGAGGGAGCCTCAATCTCGAAACTCACAGTCGTCCGACCATTGCCAAGGGTGGTGACAGAACTGCTGGTGATCATACCGTCCTGACCATTGCCAGTGCCAGACACCAGACCATCCGCAAACCGGACGTCGCTAGTGGTGGGCTGAGGATCAACAGGCGTGGTGCCAGTGACGTTCTCGATATCCTTGTCGCTGACAGAGTTGACGACGATCATGTAGACCGTGCGGAACTCGTCGGACTCCGGATTGTCGTTGAACAGGAGGGTCACTTCAATGTCACGGTGCCAGTTATCCGTGGTGTGGGGATCGCGGACTTCCTTATAGGCGTCCTTGAGCTCCGAGGCAGACTCGATGTCCGTGCGGTAGCTGGTGAGGTCGAGCCACTGAGCGCCGCGGAGGTTGACCAGGTTGTTGACGCTGGTCTCATACGCGCTCTGCAAATAGCGGTCAGCTTCCGGATGGAAGGAACCGATCTGGTAGTCACTCGAAGAACGGGTCGTCGTTGTCTTCTGGTAATTGTCATCCAGACGAATCATGTTGCTGTTCGCACCAACAAACGCAGCATCAACGCCCTGCTTGTTCAGGTAGGTGCGCAGCAGCGCCACAGAATCACCCTTTGTTTCAGTGGCGTTATCCGCGGAGAAGGGACGCAGGGTGTAGAAATCATCATAGCTGTCGTTCTCGGTTCTGGTGTACTGGGCAAACGTGCCAATCTTCAAACCGGTGCGGCCGAAATAGATGATCTTGCCGGCCTCAACAAGCTTACCGCCCTCACCGAGCATAGCGACTTCATAGCCCTGGACCATGGTGCCGTCCGCCTGCTTGATGGCGGAGCCGTGATAGTTGCTGATATACAGCAGGTTGTTCACGCTCACCGCGCTGGATTCGCACTTGAACACAACCGCCTCAACGCCGCATTCTTCAGGGTTCTTCAGTTCGGTGTCGTTCTTCACAGACAGGCAAGCTTCTGCGCGTTGAACAGAGCCAACGCCCGCGTCGCCTATGATTTCAGTATGAGTCACATTCTGGGGATTGGTCTTGATCACGATGGAATCGACCTCATGGTCCTTATCCATCGTGATGTAGATGAACTTCACGCCGTTCTTGTAGTAGGACGGGTTATAGTTGCCAGGCACTGAACGGCTAGCCTCAGCGTTCGGGCCGCCGACAGCCTCATCCAGATACAGACGGCTGGCGCTGGGGCAGGATGTTCCGGGCGTAATCCTGGTTGCTGGTGACGTAAGAGTATCTTTGGCTGCCGCTGATGGTCACAGGCACACCATTCACGGTGATGTTGGTGCTGCCAGCGCCAGTGTACTCCACGCAGGTGGCCTTCAGGGTGTTCAGGGCCAGCAGGGCCGCATCCTTGCGGGTGAGGGTGTCGCCGCCCTTGAAGTCCAGGCGGTCGAATAGGGTGGCAGACTGACCGAGGTTAATGACGTTCATGGTCCAGCCGGCGCCGTTCAGGCCCTCGATCTCAACGTCATAGCCCAGGGCGGCCGGCAGCATCTTCGTGAAAGCGTAGCCGGTCAGGTTGCCGGTAGGCTTGAAGGCGCCGTCGCTACGGCTCCGGCACTGATGGTCACTAACGATAGGACCATGACCAAT
>JAAWGR010000134.1 GCA_022795445.1 Oscillibacter sp.
GCTGACCAGCGAAATGGAAGTCTTTTTCGAGGTCTGTCCCTGCCCGATCATCGCCGTCACAGGCAGCGACGGAAAAACCACCACCACCACCATAATTGCGGAACTTCTGCGGGCGGCGGGGCGCACCGTTCACCTGGGGGGGAACATTGGACATCCGCTGCTGGCGGACACTGGCGGTATGAAACCGGAGGATATTACGGTGTTGGAGCTGAGTTCTTTTCAGCTCATGACCATGACCCGCAGCCCGCATATCGCTGTCATGACGAATTTAGCGCCGAACCATCTGGACGTGCATAAGGATTTTGCGGAGTATATTTCTGCAAAGGAAAATATCTTTACACATCAGATGGTACAGGATATTGCAGTCTTCAATGCGGACAACGATATTACGCGGAAGCTCTCGGAAAAGGCCGTCGGAAGCGTTGTGCGCTTCAGCCGCCGGACGCCGCTGGAACGCGGCGTTTATATCGGAACGGATTCCTCCGGCGAACCGAATGCGATTTGGGTAGCAAACGAAAAAGGCCGCCGCTGCGTATTGCCATTGGCGGACATCCAACTTCCGGGCGTCCACAACGTCGAAAACTACATGGCGGCAATTGCCGCTGTGGACGGCTTGGTTCCCGATGAAATTATACGAGAATTTGCCCGGAATTTCGGCGGCGTTGCACACCGGATTGAATTGGTGCGTACGCTCCATGGTGTCCGGTACTATAACGACTCCATTGCTTCTAGCCCCAGCCGGACGATTGCGGGCTTGAATGCGTTTAAAGAAAAAGTAATCCTGATTGCTGGAGGAAAAGATAAGGGTATTTCATACGAGAGTCTCGGCCCAGTGGTCAACGACCATGTGAAACTGCTGATTCTCTGTGGTGCGACAGCGGGCGTTATCCGTACGTCTGTAGAACAGGCGGAAAATTTCGATGGTTTAGAAATTATTGATGTGGAAACCTATCCTGAAGCGGTTTCCTTCGCTCAGAACCGTGCAGAGGAGGGGGATGTGGTGATCCTGTCGCCTGCCAGCACGTCTTTTGACCGTTTCACCAACTTCATGGAGCGCGGAAATGTGTTTAAACAGTTAGTAAACCAGCTGACCTAAAACACCGTAGGGAAACACGCCATATGCCCAAGCCCCGCTGCATAGACTTCCAGGAGGAGGTGGGCATATGCGTTCCGATTTTATCCATTTTCGCCGACAGTTGAACCGTTGGAAAATATTTCGTCTCTTTTTGTTTTCTGTTATCGTGCTGGTGTTGATGCTGGCATTCCGCGCAACTGCCCAGATGCGTCCAATTTTAGAAAGCCTTGCCGTGACGCGGGTGTCTAATGCGATTAACGCGATTGTCAGCGAGGCAGTAGATGAGGCCATCGGCAACGGAGAAATCAGTTATGATGATTTAATTTCGTTTGAGAAAGACAATGAGGGACGGATTACAGCAGTTTATAGCAATATGGCAGCATTCAACCGGTTACAGTCCAAGATTTTGGATATCATTTTGGAACGGGTTGACCAAGTGTCAGCGCGGGATTTGTCTATTCCTGTAGGAACCCTTACCGGGTCAACGCTTTTGGCAGGCCGTGGTCCGCGGATCTCTGTGCGGATGGAATCAGTCGGTTCCTCTTCGGCGTCGTTTGAGAATGAGTTCATCTCTGCTGGTATCAATCAGACAAAACATCAAATTGTGCTGCAAGTTGATGTTTCCGTCAGTATCCTGCTACCTGGTTTTTCTACTGCCGTCGTTGTCCCTAATGCCGTTACTGTTGCAGAAACTGTGATTGTTGGTTCTGTGCCAGATACGTACACTTATTTTAGCACTACGCCATCAAACTACGAGAGTGACGCAAAAGATTATATATTTTAAGAAGAAAGACATGGAGGATATTATGAACTACCGCGAAGAAATTAAGCAGTTGCGGGATATGCTGAATGAAAACGGTTACCGCTACTATGTACTGGACGCACCTACCATGAGCGATTATGAGTATGATATGTTGAACCGTCGTCTGGTGGAGTTGGAAACATTACATCCGGAGGAAATTACTCCGGATTCTCCCACCCAGCGCATAGGGGGAAAGACCTTGGAAGGGTTTTCCCCTTATGCCCATGAGGTTCCTTTGGAGAGTCTTCAAGATGTATTCAGCGCCGAAGAAGCCGCAGAGTTTTTCCAGCGGATGGAGGAAACGCTTGGACAAGAGGTCACTTATTCGGTAGAACCGAAGGTGGATGGACTATCGGTTGCGCTGGAGTACCATGATGGTGTATTTGTACGGGGGGCGACCCGTGGAGATGGACACACCGGTGAAGATGTGACGGAAAATCTGAAAACGATCCGCTCAATTCCAATGACGCTGCCGGACAAGCTTCCCCGACTGATTGTACGTGGAGAGGTGTATATGTCCCGAGCAGTGTTCGAGGAACTGAACGCTCAACGGGAATTGCAGGGCAAGCCTCTGTTAGCGAATCCGCGCAATGCGGCTGCTGGTTCTCTCCGGCAGTTGGATCCTAAGGTGGCTGCGGAACGAAAATTGAGCATCCAGATTTTTAATTTACAACTGGTTGAAGGAAAAGAGTTTGTATCCCATACAGAGACATTGAATTATCTGGCCTCTCAGCGTTTTCGGGTAATTCCTCACAAAACGCTTACCAGTGCTACTGCGTGTCAAACGGAGTTTGTACGGATTAACGATGAACGGATGGAATATCCTTTTGACATTGATGGAGCAGTTGTAAAGGTAGACCACTTGTCGGATCGTGAAAAACTAGGCAGTACTGCTAAATTTCCAAAGTGGGCAGTGGCATTCAAATATCCGCCGGAGAAGAAACCGTCACAGGTTCTGGATATTGTCATTCAAGTGGGCCGCACCGGCGTGTTGACACCGAAAGCAGTTCTAACACCTGTCCGCCTTGCGGGGACAACTGTTACGAATGCAACCTTGCATAACCAGGACTTTATTACCGAAAAAGACATCCGAATTGGCGATACTGTGATTGTACAAAAGGCTGGAGAGATTATCCCGGAAATTGTAGAAGTGGTGACGAAAGAGAGACCGGAAAATACGATTCCCTATCAACTTCCGGAAGTCTGCCCAGTTTGTGGGGCTCCTGTCCGTCGAGACGAAGACGGAGTGGCTCTTCGCTGCACTGGTGCGGAGTGCCCTGCCCAACTCCTGCGGAACTTGACCCATTTTGCCTGCCGGGATGCGATGGACATTGAAGGACTAGGCCCAGCCGTGGTACAGCTGCTGGTAGAGAATAATTTGATTTCCAACCCTGCTGATCTATATAGCCTTCGAGCAGAAGATGTGGCCAATTTGGAGGGAAAGGGAAAAAAATCAGCAGAAAACCTTATAAGGGCGATTAAAAAATCGAAGAGCAACGACCTTGCAAAGCTGATATATGGACTTGGTATCCGGCAGGTAGGAGAAAAGGCAGCAAAGATTTTATCAAGCCACTTCCGTAAAATGGATGGTTTAATGACGGCTAGTGTGGAAGAGCTGACAGAGATTGATGATATAGGCGGAGTAACGGCCCAGTGCGTGGTTGATTATCTGTCGTCACCCCAGGCTCAGGATTTGATTGCGCGTCTGAAGGCAGCCGGAGTAAATATGGAGAGCAAAGCGGAGCTTGTAGATGAACGGTTTGCAGGGATGACCTTCGTCCTTACAGGGACGCTGACCCAGTTTGACCGCAAAGCTGCACAGGCAATGATTGAGGAACGGGGCGGAAAAGCAGCTAGTTCTGTATCAAAGCGAACCACATATGTGATAGCGGGAGAGGCTGCTGGAAGCAAACTAAAGAAAGCGCAAGAGTTGAATATTCCTGTTTTGACGGAAGAAGAGTTTGCAAAAATGCTGGAATAATTGGCAGCAAAAAAGAGGCGGCAGAAATGCCGCCCCTTTTCTTATTTGTCGAATGAAGGATTTATATAGTAAACATTTTTCTCATTCATCTTATCTTTTGCTAGACGCAGACCCTCGCCGAAGTTAGCAATTTAAGTAAGCGCCATTCAGCCCTAGAGCTGCAAGGGATTCCGGCTTTTTTCATCGGGTAGGAAAATGGGGCGGACAAGCCCTGTTTTCCTCTGGTAAAGGGCTCGGGTAATGGGGTTGGGCCCTATCA
>JAAWGR010000135.1 GCA_022795445.1 Oscillibacter sp.
CAGATGTGGAATTCTCCGGAGTATCAGGCGTTCCGGGCCTCTGTGAACACGGAGAGCATGTGCGCGGCCTGCCGGAACTGCTATCAGGCTTCCGCTGCCAACTGGAACCGGCGGATCTCCTTTGACCAGAGAGGACAGACATTTGCACCGGAATGGGAGGGATAATTGTGCCATTTGTATTTACCGAAACGGAAATTCCCGGATTGTACATTGTTCAGCCTCATGTTCACCAGGACCAGCGGGGGAGCAATTTAAAGACATTCCACAAGTCTTCATTTGAGGAAAAGGGGCTGCCCTGCGATTTTGGGGAGACCATGATTACCACCAATCTTCACAGAAATGTCATCCGCGGCTTTCACTACCAACGTCCGCCTTATGCGCAGTATAAGCTGTATTTCTGCCTTCAGGGAGAGTGGAATAATTATTCCGTGGATTTGCGGAAAGGGTCGCCCGCATACGGCAAAGTAATCCGTATCAATATGCGGGAGGAGGAACAGAAGCTGCTCTACATTCCGGAAGGCATTGCAAATGCGCATCTGGTGCTGCGGGAGAATACAAGGGTGCTTTACCAGCTGGGGGCTCAGTATATGCCGGAGTACGACGCAGGTGTCCGGTGGGACAGCCTGGGAATCGATTTTGGGGAACTTACTCCCATCATGACCGAAAAAGATGCCGCTCTACCGCCTTTCGCAGAATTGGACAGCCCCTTTGTTTTTGGGGAGAATTGTTGATGGAGTAGGAAATCATGGAATTGAAGAATTTCGATTTTAAGCAAAAGCTGATGTTCCACCCAGAACATCTTATCGCATTAAGGACAGGTACACGCCCGTTTCCGGTAACTTGCGAGATCGATTTGACGAACCTCTGTAATCATAATTGCTATTTTTGTGTGGTCAAGGAGGCGAGAGAAACCCATAAGACATCTTTAGAAACGCCGGTAATTTTGGACGCGATTACTCAACTGAAGGAATTAGGACTGAAAGGGATTTCTTTTACCGGCGGAGGGGAGCCGTTGGTTCATAAGGATTTCTACACGGTTCTAGAGCATGCTCATAAATTGGGAATACATACCGGCTTGATGACAAACGGCGCGCTGCTTCGGGAGGACAGAGAACTCTTGCGGTATTTAAACTGGGTACGAGTTTCGGTGGGAGCAGGGAGTCGAGAGCTCTATCAGAAAATACAGGGAAAGGACGACTTTACCCGTGTTATTGAGAATGTCTGTATGCTGAGCGGGAAGCGTCAGGAATCCGGCGATGTTGTGAATATTGGCGTGAGAATGCTGCTGGATTTGGAAAACTACCATACGCTGCCTCAACTGGCCCGTCTGCTGCGTGACAGCGGGATTGACTATATCCAGGCGGCGCCGGACTGCCGTGACAACACTTATCCGATTTTACAGGCAGCAGATTATCAGAGTGTTATCAAGGAGACAGAGGATGTGCTGAGAGGCACCAAAACCAGGCTTTTAATGGCAGGGTTTACGGTCAATCAAAGCGACCGGGCATACCCTCAAAAATGTTATGCCCACTGGTATCAGATCGCTATTATTGCTACAGGTGATATCGTATTTTGTAAGAACATGCGTGGAAATGCGGATATGGTAATTGGAAATATTTATCAGAGCTCCGTTGCAGATATTTGGAACAGCCCCAAATGCCTGGCCCTGGAGTCCAGGCTCGATCCGCAAAACTGTCATTCGATCTGCAAGAACATGCAGATCAATGTAGCGATTGAGGACTTTTTGAATCCGACTAACGACATGAGTATAAATTTTGTGGGGTAAGCGTTGATGAATGGATTGATTGGGTACAGCGGGTTTGTTGGACAAAATCTGGATGGTCCTCAGTTTGATCTTCGATTCAACTCGAAGAACAGTGTGGCACTCAGAGGAAAAAAGTTTGACCTTCTTGTCTGCGCCGGGGTGCCCGGGCACAAGACGCTGGCCAATCAATTTCCTCAAAAGGATTGGGAAGCTATTTTGGAGCTCATGACAAATCTATTGCATGTGCAATGTGCAAAGCTGATATTGATATCAACGATTGATATCCTTCCGGAAGGAAGCGAAAAATACGAGGATGCGCCGCTTTCTGAGGACTGCATGTCCGCTTACGCACTGCACCGGTTTAAAATGGAGCGTTTTGTGCAAGAGCATTTTGATGATGTGACAATTGTTCGCTTGCCGGGGATATTTGGGAAGGGACTTCGAAAAAACTTTATCTTTGATCTGATCTTCAAGATACCGAAGATGTTTTCAAAACAAGAATTTCTCAATCTGCAGTCAGTCTGTTCCAAAGAAGAGGCAATGCTGTTGAGCAATTGTTACCATGTGGATCAAAATGGTATGTTTTCACTGCAAACAAATTTGAGGGAAGATTTGTTGTCACAGTTGCGCACGATAATGGAAATGCACCAATGTACAAGCCTGCGCTTTACCGACAGCCGAAATGTGTATGCGTACTATGACTTGAGTTGGCTGAAAGATGACTTGCGCCGGATTCTTCAACATCGTATCCCTATAATTCATATGGCCACAGAGCCGATGACCGCAGCGGAATTAGCGGAAAAGGCCTTTCATATTCCGTTTACCAATGAAGATCGGGGGAAAGCGCCCCTTGTGTCTTATGCAAAAAGTAAGTATGACTCGCTTTGGAATGGTTTTGACGGATATTTGTATTCTAAAAGGCAGGTTATTGAACAGTTGATAAGGTTTGATAAAACAGAGATTTTGTATTAAGCGTTCGCGGTTTGGGGAAATGAGGCAATTTGAATGAGTCGAGTTCTATTAACCGGCGCTTCCGGATTCATAGGAACCCACGTCCGAAAAGCGCTGCATGAAGCTGGACATGAGATCATCTCGTTGGTGCGTGTACCTGGCGAAACCATGATTCCCTACCCTGGGGAACTATTTTTAACGGGGACACTGGCTGAAGCTGGCGTGTTGGAGCAGAGCCTGTCCGGTATCACCCTGGATGCCTGTATCCACCTGGCTTGGGAAGGAATCCCGGATTACAGCAGCGAACCCAGCATAAAAAATCTGGAATATGGTTTTCGGATTTTGAGGCTGTGCAAACAACTGGAAATCAAAAAATTGGTTATTTCCGGAAGCTGTTGGGAATACGCGGAGCCCTCCGGAATGATTTCAGAAAATGCCCCGCTTTCTTATAAAAAACCTTTTCAGACAGCTAAAAATACTCTTCACGCGATAGCGGAGACGTTTTGCCGGGAGAATGGCATTGCCTGCCGCTGGCTGCGGCTGTTCTATGTCTATGGGGAGGGGCAGCGTCCGGGTTCCCTGATTCCTTATGTGGTGCGGGAGCTGAGGAGCGGAGTACGTCCGGTTCTCGGCGGTGCGTTCAATCAAAATGACTTTGTCCACGTAGCGGATGTGGCCCAGGCAGTGTGTAAATCACTGGATTTTATTGAAGGGGAGATTTCCTGTTTGAATATTGGAGCCGGACAAGCGGTTCGGGTGCTGGATGTGGTGGCTGCCGCGGCGCGAATTCTCCAGGTAAACATTGATCTTGCGCTTTACGAGCCGCCAGCTGTGGTGACGCCTCCCTTCTGGGCAGACATTCGGGCGGCGAACGAGCGGCTGTGCTGGGTGCCGCACGTATCCCTTGAGGAGGGCCTTGAACGCTATATCAGATTTTCAGATAGGGAGAGTATATGAGAATTATCATATTTGGGACGGGGTATTTTGGAAAAGCACTCTATCAAAAGCTGCGCTGTGCGCACAGCGTTGCTGGCTTTGCCAGCAACTATATCAAAGAAGGAGATGATACCCTATTTGGGCTGCCGGTTCTTTTGCCGGCAGAGGCATTGCGGAAACAGAGTTACGATGCAGTGGTCATTGCGTCTACAACGGGCGCGGAGGATATTTTTCAGCAATGCCTGGCTCTTGGCGTGCCGGAAAATCAGATCATCACCTCTTATGCCCGGGCTCCCATGGAGAGCCGGCGGATATATTTGGAAAATCTTGCCGGCATGCTGAATGGCTGTGAGCGGGAGGCAAGCGTAGCGGAAGCGGGCGTCTTCCAGGGAGAATTTGCAAAATGGATCAACCGATGTTTTCCCAATCGGGTGCTGCATCTATTTGACACCTTTCAGGG
>JAAWGR010000029.1 GCA_022795445.1 Oscillibacter sp.
TGGGGAGCGTTATCAAATCGTTATCAAAAGAGGGGCATAAAACCGGGGAAGCGTTGCGCCGCAACGGGTTTGAGACTTCTGAAACTCATTCCCACTCGATCGTCGCCGGGGGCTTGGAGGTAATATCATATACAATTCGGTTAATATGTGGAACCTCGTTGACGATTCGGACACTTACCCGGTCTAAGACCTCATAAGGAATCCGTGTCCAATCGGCGGTCATAAAATCGCTGGTAGTCACAGATCTCAGTGCGAGCGTATAGTCGTATGTTCGTCCATCGCCCATTACACCCACAGACCGCATATTTGTCAGCACAGCGAAATACTGGTTCATGGTTTCTTCCAAATTTGCGCAAGCAATTTCATCCCGAAAAATAAAATCTGCCTGCCGCAATATGTCCAGCTTTTCCTTAGTAACTTCACCAATGACCCGAATAGCCAATCCTGGTCCTGGGAACGGCTGACGCATCACAAGGTATTCCGGCAAATCCAACTCCCTGCCCAGTTGTCGAACCTCATCTTTAAATAACAGTCGCAAAGGCTCAATAATTTCCTTGAAGTCGATATAATCCGGCAGGCCACCAACATTATGATGACTTTTAATTACGGCCGCATCACCTGCGCCAGACTCGATCACATCCGGATAAATTGTGCCCTGTACAAGGTAATCGACTTGACCGATCTTTTTCGCCTCTGCCTCAAAAATGCGGATAAATTCCTCACCAATAATTTTCCGTTTCCGTTCCGGCTCAGAAACACCAGCCAACTTGGAAAGGAAACGCTCTTCGGCGTTAACGCGTACAAACTGGATATCCCATTTTTGAAAAGCGGCTTCCACTTCGTCGCCTTCATTCAAACGCATCAAACCATGGTCAACAAATACACAAGTCAACTGGCGCCCAACGGCTTCCGCGACTAGTGCCGCCGCAACAGAGGAATCCACGCCGCCGCTGAGTGCAAGGAGAACGCGTCCGCCGCCAACCTTTTCCCGAATCTGCCGGATGGCAGTTTCCTTATAATCGCCCATGGTCCAGTCACCCGCTGCGCCGCAGACGTTGTAAAGGAAATTACGAATCATGTCCGTACCATGTTCCGTATGGTTGACCTCGGGATGGTACTGAACGCCGTAAAACCCGCGTTTTTCATCAGCGATGGCAACATTTGGACAAGCCGCGCTGTGCGCGCAGAGCTGGAAGCCGTCGGGAACTTTTTCCATATAATCCCCGTGGCTCATCCAGGTGATGCCCTGGGCGGGGAGGCCCTGGAACAGCTTGCAGGCGGTATCGAAGAAGGTTTCCGTCTTGCCGTACTCCCGGGCGGAGTTCTCCGCGGCGGCGGTGACTTTCCCGCCGAGGTTCTGCGCAAGGAGCTGGCAGCCGTAGCAGATGCCGAGGATAGGCACGCCCAGCCGGAAAATTTCCGGGTCGGCCTGAGGGGAGGAGGGGGCGTAGACGCTGTTGGGGCCGCCGGTAAAGATGAAGCCGATGGGGTTCATGGCTCGTAGATCGGTGAGGGGAGTGGTATAAGGCTTGACCTCACAGTAAACGCCGCACTCCCGCACACGGCGGGCGATCAGCTGATTATACTGTCCTCCGAAATCCAGGACAATGACGGTTTGGTGGGACATAGATGCACTTCCTTTATTTTCAGTTTTTACGAGGATATAATTTTATTGTTGGAAGGGGAACTGATTTCTGCTCCGCCCCATTCCACCACAGCAAAGCCAGTGCGGTCAAAAGAAGGAAGAGACTGTGTGGGTATTTCCTGGGGAGCATCCAGCGGCATCCAGGCCATGAACACACGCAGAAAGCTGTCCGGTTCTGGCGTAATTGTCAGTTGGGCATGTTCAGTGTAAGCTTGTGACTGGAAAGCTATCAAGTTGTAAGGGTTTTCCTCCATCCGGGGCAGCCAGTAGACAATAAACTCATTGGCTTCCCGGCGGGTAAGACCTAGCTGTTCCAGGACGTCTTCTAAAAAAGCGGCGGTATCTGAGCCAGGGATGCAGAAGCCTTGGGAGAAGTCGTAGGCGGTATAGGAGAAGCCTTCCCAATAAAGATAGTTGTAAGTCTGACCATCCGCACCTGTCAGAACGCCGTTCGGTTGAGCAGTAACGGTCCAGCCGTTGTCGTAAGCAGGATAGGTGCAGGTCAGTTTCCCATCATAATCCAGGTGAACAGAGATCTCTGTTTCCTCCTCTGGATAGAGGTAGATGACGGGCTTGGCGCTGCATGCGCCGGGGTCTTCCCGGCAGCCGGAGAGCAAGGTACACAGCAAGGCCAGAAAGAGCAGCAAAGTGATTGTGGTTCGTTTCATAAAGAAGCCTCCTTTTCAAAATCCTCTGTATGAAGATAGACGAAAAAAGAGACTGCGAGGTTTCGCACCTCAGAGGAAAATTTAGGCTTCCAGAGGCAGTATATAAAATCATAACTCGTCCCGAAACACAATATTCCCTGGCTCAGCGGAATCGATCACGGCAAGGGAGTGAAGGTTGACACCCGCGGCCCGAAGCCGGTCGCCGCCGCCCTGGAAGCCCTTTTCTACGGCGCAGCCGATGCCAACAAGTTCCGCACCGGCAGCACTCACAATATCGCACAAGCCCCGTACGGCTTCGCCGTTTGCCATGAAGTCGTCCACGATCAAAACCCGGTCCCCGTCATGGAGCCACTCCTGGGAAACCAGCAGTGTCACCTTTTTCTTGTACGTGTAGGAAAAAATCTCGCTCTGGTAAAGGCCGCCCTCAATGTTGTCGCTTTTGGCCTTTTTCGCAAAAATCATCGGTTTCCCGAACCGCTGCGCCACAATTGCGGCCAGCGCAATCCCGGACGCCTCGGCGGTCAGCACCACATCGACCGCATTCATATCAAAGCGTCTCCCGAATTCCTCCGCAATGTGGTCCAGCAGTACGGTATCCACCCGATGGTTCAAAAACCCATCCACCTTGATAATGCCTCCGGGGAGGACGGTTCCCTCCTGAAGAATACGTGCTTTCAGCTCCTGCATAGGCGATTCCCCCTGTTTCCAATTGGTTTGTATCATTATGACGGAATTCGATCAAAATTGCAATGGTTTTTCCGAAGAAAAACCGCGCCGCGGGGAAACGCGGCGCAGTGCGGTTGGATTTACTTGCCCTCCAGGCGGTCGGCGGCAAAGTTGAGCCAGCTGCCTTGGAAGTCCTCGATATTACCCGCGTCGGTGAGGGCTGCCAGGGCAGGGTCCAGGGGCATTTCTGCCAGAACCGGCAGATTGTGGCGCTTTGCAGCCTCAGCAGTTTTGCCTTCACCGAAGATGTGCAGCTTTTTGCCGCAGTCTGGGCAGGTGATGTAACTCATATTCTCCACGATACCCACAATGGGTACTTCCATCATCTCTGCCATTTTTACAGCTTTTTCCACTACCATAGAAACCAGCTCCTGGGGGGAGGCAACGACGACGATGCCATCCAGGGGGATGGACTGGAAGACGGACAGGGACACATCACCAGTTCCAGGAGGCATGTCGACAAAGAGGTAATCGCAATTCCAAAGCACATCGGTCCAGAACTGCTGCACCACGCCGGAGATCACCGGCCCGCGCCAGATCACGGGGTCGGTTTCATTAGCGAGGAGGAGGTTTGTGGAAATAATCTGGATGCCGGAGCGGGAGGTTATGGGATAGATCCCATCCTCACTGCCCACGGCCTGTCCGTGAACGCCGAAGGCTTTCGGAATGGACGGCCCAGTGATATCGGCGTCCAGTACGCCGACCGCGTAACCCCGGCGGCGCATGGTAACAGCCAGCTGGCAGGTGACCATCGATTTGCCGACGCCGCCCTTGCCGGAAACAACACCGTAGACTTTACCCACCCGGGCGTTGGGGTTCAGTTCCTTCAGAAGGGACTGCGGTTCCTGCCGCTCGGCGCAGGATTCTCCGCAGGTTGAACAATCATGTGTGCATTCACTCATAGAAAACGCTCCTTTTCTCCATTTCTCCCTATCTTATACCTCCGCCCCCGTGTTCGTCAACTGCTGAATGGAAACTTCGGGGTCTTCAGCGAAAAATTCTGCCTCACGGCTATGGCAAGTAAAGAGGAGGACCTGCCGTTCCCGTGCGGCCTCCCGCAGCCATTGCAATGCCAAATGGCAGCGGCCGTCGTCAAAAGTGGCAAAAGCGTCATCCAAAACGATGGGCACGGTTTTGTCCGAGGGCAATACCAATTCACAGATCGCCAGCCGGACAGCGAGATACAGCTGGTCAGCGGCTCCGGCGGAGAGATAGGCAGCGTCTCTGGGAAGCCCTGTTCCTGCGGGTTCCGCGGCCAAATGGAAACTGCGGTCCAGCACGACGCTGCCGTATTTCCCGGAGGTGAGTTCGGCGAAAATCTCAGCGGCGCGGCGTCCCAGGGCAGGGGAGAAGCGGTTTTGCAGGGCAGTGTTGGCGCTTTCCAAAGCTGACAGCGCTAATTGCAGCGCCTGATATTCCCGCTCCAGCCCAGCGATTTGGTCGGTGAGGCGTCCGGCGGAGGATTCCAGGACAGCTGGGTCGCCAGTGGCATGGAGTCGTCCGGAGAGCTGGTCGGCCTTAGAGCGGGCGGCGGAGAGGCTAGCATGGGTTTTTTCTATCTCGCTTAAAATAGAAGAACGTCCCCGTGCTGGCGGGACCAATTTTACATTGGCGGCTTCTTTTGGGATCTGCTGCTCCAAAAGCTCGCATCGCATTCGGGCCTCCCGGACGGCGTGGTTGGCTTCTACCAAACTTTTGCGACGGATCGCGCAGGCGCGTAAGGCGGCGTCGCCGGAGGAAATATCAAAGGCTTCTGGTGCAAAGCGCTGAATTTCCTGTAAAATTGCCTGTTCATTGACGGAGAGGGTTGCCAACAGGCTTTCAGCGGCAGCGGCTTTCGCGTTCACATCAGCCTGGGCGGCATTTCGGGAATCCAGCAGTTCCGCATAGGTTTTTGCCAAAGCGACGATTTGCTCTGGAGCGTCGCAGCCAAAGCGGTCGAACAGGAAATTTGCCTGGCCGTTTTGTACAGCCCGTTTTTTAAACTGCCATGCGGCGGTGAAAACTGCGAGAAGCAGGCCAGCGAGCGCTATAGTCGCCATAGGCTTATTGTCCGTAGTGCGAAGGATGCCAAAGAAGATGGTGAACGCCACAAGGAGTCCCAAAATAATTGCCAGCACACCAGGGAGAGGGTTCCATTGAGCGCCGTCTGGAGGTGCGGCGGCCTCCTGCTGTGCTTCTTCCGCCGTCATACCGGCAAAGGGGCTGTTTCGAAGGGCGGTTTCTGCCTGCTGTAATCCCTGTTCGGCTTCCTCCCGCTGAGCCTGGGCTTTTTGTGTACTTTTCCGCATGGTTTCCAGATTTATGATGGCCCCGCGCAAACGCCCAATGCTTTCGTTCTCCGGAATGTTTTCCGCGGCAAGCTGCCGCCGCAGGGTATCGGCGCGCTGTTCAGCTTGTAAAGCAGCTTCTTCTGCGTCCAGAAGGGCCTGGCGCTGCCGTTGAGATTCCCAAAGGTCCAGCTGGGTCAGTTCCTTCCGCAGGACGGCTTCCCGGTCTTCCAATGCTTTCGCCTGCTCTTTCGCCTCGTCCAACTGACGCATCAAATCCGCCTGGGCGGACAAAAGGCCCCGTGTAGCCGCCAACTCCGCCTCCAGGGCCGGAAGCTGGCCGCTTTTATTGTGCCGGCGCCGGTTGAGTTGTTTTTTCAGTGCGTCTTCCGCTTCTGTGTAAGAAACACCTTCCTCCCCGGTGGAAATCAAGGAGGCAATGCGGCGTTCCAATCCTGCGTCAGGCGTAACCGTTAGATTGTTCTGTCGGATGAACGCGCTGCGGGCATATACCTCACGGCTGACGCCCAGAAGCGTTTCGCCGCAGCTGTCGCCAGAAAGGCCAGGGACAGGAGTGTTCGTTCCAGTGTATAGGGCCTGGAAATCGCCCATAGGTGCAGTTGGACGGCGAGTAGTCCGCAAGAGGGTCAGTTCCTCCTTGCCATCCTGGCAGTCCAGACGCCCGGACATCGGTGCGCCGGACCAAGGTGCATAGCGGTTTTTGTCCGCAAGGATACCAGAGCGGTCTCGTTCACGGCTGTTAATACCGTAGAACATAGAAAGGAGAAAGGCGCACCAGGTGGATTTGCCGGTTTCATTGGGCGCTTGCAGGATGTTCAGCCCATCGTGCAGTTCCAAAGTTTGGCCCTGGAGCTTGCCAAAGCTGGCCTGCATTCGTTTAATGAGCAAGGAAAATTCCCCCTTTTCTGTAAAGGAATCAAAAATTAGCTGGAGTATAGGAGTCATACCAGGAGTTTTGGAAGAACGTCTGTTTACCGCAGTATAACACATGGAGTAAGATTTGCCCAGAGGCATTTCAGCCGAAATGCGTAAAAATCGTGGAAGGGATCTCGCGAACAAAAGGTAATTTTGCGAAATTTTGAAAAATAAGTAGGAATTGTTTTGACTGTTTCGCCAGACTAGGATATAATGTCACCATTGTACCCAGCATATCAGTATCGTACCCGAACCACACCCGATTGGACAGGAGGAATATCATGGAGGCACAGGACACACGGCTGCTTTCCAAGCTCTCGCTTTTGATTCCGGAAAACGACTATCACGCCGCCATGCATGAATGTGATCAAAACGCCAGTTTTTATGAACACTATCATGATTACTACGAAATCACGTTTTACCTGGGAGATCAGGAAGCGCTCTACCGGAAAGAAGCCACCACCTACACCGTGCAAAAAGGCGACGTCATTTTCTGCCGGATGTTTGAAAGCCATATCATGGACTGCGCGGAGAATGAGGGGCATATGCGCTTCTGCATTGGTATTGAGCCACGCATTTTGGGAAATTACTCGAAAAAGAGAGCCAATCTCTACCAAATGTTTTCTGAGCAAAACGCACATTATCCGATTATGCACCTGGATATGATGCAGCTGCAAAAATATCTGCGTTTGATTGAAGAATTCCGTGGGCTGGGAAGCTCTCCCGGAGAACAGGTTATTGCCAGTTCTCTTGTTCACCGGATGCTTGGGTGTCTGTATTGTGATATGGAGATGGAAATGGATCAAGATACCATACGTTTGCAGCATGTCCATCTGGTCGGTTCCATCCTGCACTATATTGAGGAAAACCTTGCAGAAATGATTTCCCTACAGGCGATTGCGAAAAAGTATAATTACAGCATCACATATATCAGCAAGCTGTTCAAGGGTGTAACCGGCTCCTCTCTGGTGAGCTACATCATTGAGAAGCGGATTGCCAGGGCCAAACAGCTGATGTATGAAAACATTGAAATCATGCAGATTGCCGAGCGGGTGGGGTATCGAAATTACAGCAACTTTTACAAAGCCTTCAAAAAGGCGACTGGCGTAAGTCCGGAGGAGTACCGGCGGCGTCTGGCGGCTTACTGAGGGTAAGAAGTATTTGCGATTTGAAATGTATTTTTCAAGATAGGGGATTTCTTTTTTCATCCAGATATGTTATTGTAACCGTAAAGGGTGGTCGAAAGCTGCTGAAACCGCCCGCACGGCAGGGCCGGAAATCATGGGAAAGGAAGATGAAACCCTATGGGCGTCGAAATTAGTTTGAAAGGTAAAAATGCTGTTGTAACCGGCGGCGCAGGTGGTATGGGCCGCACGACTTCCATGCTGCTGGCGGAGGCGGGAGCTAATGTGCTGGTAGCGGATATGGATGAGACGTCGGCGGCGAAGACTGCGGCGGAGATTGCTGAAAAGTACGGGGTGAAAACGGCGTCATGCAAATGTGACGTGACCTCCAAGGCGGATGTGGATGCCATGACGGCACTGGCCATGGAAACCTTTGGGCGGATTGATATCCTGAACAATATCGCAGGTGCCAGCACAAAGGTCGACTTCCTGGAAATGCCGGAAGAAATCTATGATTTTATGATGGACGTAAATGCGAAAGGGACATTCTTAGTGGACCAGGCAGTATTGCGGGTGATGCTGCCGAACCGGTCAGGCAAGATTGTCAACATGTCCTCAATGTCCGGCAAAGAGGGGTACCCGACAAACATTGCTTACACGGCCGCGAAATTTGCAGTCACCGGCATGACGCAGGCAATTGCCAAATATGCTGCGCCATACAACATTAACGTTAATTGTGTGTGCCCTGGAATTGTGCATACCCGTATTTGGGATAAGCTATTGGACGATGTGCGGCAGGCTGGCGGAGATGCGGATGCTTATTGGAATGAGCGGATTGCCGGTATCCCGCTGAAGCGTCCCCAGACCGAGGAGGACGTTGCGCGGATGTTCCTATACTTGTCTTCGGATTTTGCAGACAACATGACAGGGCAAGGCATCAACGTGACTGGCGGCTTGATTTTGCATTGATTGCACCGTTTCAGAAGGAGAAGCATAAAAAACATCCCCTGGCCACTAAGCCAAGGGATGTTTTGCGTTAAGGCTGAGGAGGAGCGTCAGAAGCAGGCTGCTCTGGTTCAGGAGACGTTGTTTCAGATGATTCAAGGGGGACTGGCATGTCCACAGGAACCGATTCCACAGGTTTTTCTGCTTCTGTGGAGACTTCCGCCGTCTCAGCAGATTGGTGTTCCACCTGGTGGATTCGCAAGGATTCTGGGGAACACTTGCGAATTTTGATATTATAAAAAAGCATGAATGCCGACAGAATTGCCAGGAGAACACTCAGGGCTTGGGAGACCCGGATAGGTTCACCGAGGAAGGTCCAATTGAAGAGGTAAAGGCTGTCTGTACGCATCCCTTCGATCCAGGCGCGGCCAAGACCATACCAAAGGAAGTAAAACCACGTGTTTTCGCCATCGAAGCGGCGGCCTTTAGAGATGACGAAGAAGAGGAGCAGGAGTCCAACGAGATTCCAGAGGCTTTCGTAGAGGAACGTAGGATGGACGTCAATGAACTGGGAGGAACTGGTCCATAGACGCATTCTCCAAGGGAGATCCGTAAGGCCGCCGAAAGCCTCACGGTTGATGAAATTCGCCCAACGCCCAATGATCTGCCCCAACAGAAGGCCCATAACGCAGAGGTCGGAGAGGGCTCCAAATTTGATTTTCTTATACCGGGTGAAGAAAAAGGCGACCAGGGTAGCCGCAATGATGGTGCCATAAATAGCGAGACCGCCGTCCCAGATGGCGGCCATGCGTCCCCAGTCGAGGCTGCCGGAGGCGTCTCGGTAGAGGTCAAGATAAAAGATGACATAGTAGATACGGGACCCCAGGACACAGCAGGGAACCGCCCAAAGCACAAGGTCGAGAACGTTGTCTTCCGTAAGGCCGTAACGCGGGGCCTGGCGCATACAGAGGAGCAGTCCGGCCAGGAAGCCGAGGGCGAGAATGATGCCGTACCAATAGATGCCATGCCCGATATGGAGGGCAATGGGGTCTGGGTTAAAGGACCAATCCCCGAAAAGGCCGGGGAAGCTGATAGGCATATCCTTCAAAGCAGTCACAGAAATGCCACCTCTCAATCCTTAGGCACAATTTGGCTGAGGGCAGCCCGGTCTACAAAGACGTTTTCCTGCAGGAAGGTCAAAATGTTATCCTGGGAGATGGATGCAAAAGCTTCTGGGAAACGGAAGGGATCATAGCCGTGAAAATAGCCTTCTGTAAGAGAGACCGCAATGTTCTCAAAGGAGTTCAGTGACCGCAGGTAGGAGCCATAGAGGGCGCAGCGGACCTGCTCATAGAAATCTGCATCGAACCCTTCGGCAGAGACGCGAAGCACTTCCTTTTGGATTTCCTCCGCAACGGCTTTCGGGTCTTTGCTGTCGCCGCCTGCAAAGAGGTGTGCAGCGCCAGGCATAAGTTCATAGTCGCCGCCAAAGCTGGTATCGATGAGGCCCTGGCTATAGAGGCGCTGGTAGAGGGGACTGGATTCTCCGAGGAGAAGGTCACAGGCCATATCGCCCAGGAGACTGGAGCGGAGATAATCTTCACCGTCTTCCACTGGCGGGCACTTGAAGCCCAGCAAAAACTGAGGCATGGAGACTTCCATGGCAAGCTGGGTTTCCCGTTCTGCCACGTCAGGGGGTTCGCTGCCGTAATCCCTGAGGATGACAGGGCCGCCCTCCCGTGGCAGGATTCGGCAGGCAAGGTCGACAACATGAACCGGGTCGACGTCGCCAACGACTGTAAGGATCATATTGGAGGGTGTATAAAAGGCCCGATGGCAGTCGTAAAGCGTTTCAGCGGTGATATGGGAGATACTCTCAACGGTTCCAGCGATGGAAATTCGAGAGGCGTTGGCGCTGTATAAGGCACGGAGCATCCGGGTATAGAGCTGCCAGTCCGGGTTGTCTTCAATCATGCGGATTTCCTGGCTGATGATGCCCTGTTCTTTGGTAACGCTTTCCTCTGTAAAATAAGGGATGGAGACAAAGGAGAGAAGGATTTCAAGGTTTTCCTCAAAATGGCTTGTGGAGTCGAAGTAGTAGCCGGTCATAGCGTTCGAGGTAAAGGCATTGGGTTCTGCGCCGTTCTGGGCAAGCATTTGCAGGGCATTGCCCTCTCTTGTGTCGAACATTTTGTGTTCCAGGTAGTGGGCGATACCTGCGGGGGTATCCCGCCAGACACCGCCGAGCTGAAAGCGGGTATCCATACCGCCGTAGCGCGTAGCGAAGAAGGCATATTTTTTTGCATAGTCCGGCTTAGGAACGATGCAGATCTGCAGCCCATTTGGAAGGGTTTCCCGGTGGATGGATTCAGCGATGCGTTCATAAAAGGTCTGCTTCATTTTTCCGCAGCCTCCTTTCCTTTAAGGAAGTAAACGGTGTCCAGCCGGACAGTTTTCATGGCTCTGAGGATGCGGTCCAGCGAGACTTCCCGGACCTGGGCAGCCAACTCCTCTGGTGTTTCGTTGCGGCCTGTGGCGATCTGGCCAAGGTAGAAATTTTCCATACGCCCCTGGGAATCGCCCATAGAGGCATAAGCGTTCAAAAGGGAGCTGCGGGCGGCTTCCAGTTCCCAATCCTCCAGCGCACCGTTTTGGACGGCGGCGAGCTGGGCAAGGATTTCGTCGAGAGCGCGCTGGTAATCGGTGAACTCGATACCAGAGGAAACTGTGATCATGCCTTTCTGCCGGTGATAGACGGAGGAAGCATAATAGCAGAGGGAGAGTTTTTCCCGGACGTTCAAAAAGAGCTTGGAATTGCTGCTGCCGCCGAAAAGGGTGTTGCCGAACATCAAGGCGATATGGTCTTCGCTGTCACAGGAGAAGCCTATGCCAAGTTTACCCTGGGTAACATCAAGGGATTCGGTGAGATAGCGCGGTTCATCCGCTGGAACGTGGCAGACGGCAAAGGGGATTTCCGCAACCGTTTCCCTGGGCAGGGTAGAGAAAGCGGAGAGCAAAGCCTGCTCCAAGCGGATGTGTTCTGCGCTGCCGCTGTAAAAGATCTCCAAGCGGGAGGAGGAGATGGCCTTTCGATAGGAGGTGTAGAGTTTTTGGGGCTGGATGGCCTCTGCGGTTTCCTGACTGCCCAGGCGGGGAACGCCGTAAGGTTCAGCAGCGCACATTTCCTGTAAGAGGCGGCTGTCAGCATAGCCGCGCTTATCGTTGACCAGGCTGCGGATTGCGTTAACGAGGTTTGCTTTTTCGCTTTTGAAGTAATCCGAGACAAAACGTCCCCGCTCTGTGGCAGGGTCGCAGATCAGCTCCCCCAGAAGGTTGGCAACAGGCTCCAGCAGTTTTTCGCCGCCAGGTACAAAGCGGTCGTCGATGAAGCTGGCAACAAAACCGGCGCACTGGATTTCCGCTTTTTTGCGGACAGTGGCGTCAATTCTAGCCCCATAGAGCTTGTCCAAGCGTGCGGATAGTTGGCCCATATCGGGACAGGTGACCGTACCGCGCCGAAGAACGCTGGGAAAAAGAGCGATGGTGGAGGCGGTATCGCGATGGAGGGGGATTATAAATTGTGCAGACAAGAGGCTGGTTTTGAATTTTTGCGCTGGAAGGCAGGTGAGGTAAACGCCTTCCGCGAGTTTTTTTCTCATGTTCAAGGTTTCAGCTCCTTTTGTAAAATCAGCGGGGTACAATACATTATAATAGTATCTCGCCGCAAGCCGGGAAGATACAGGATTTTCCGCAGGTGGCGGAGAAGTTTGCAAAGTAATCATAGTTAGTATATACTGTAAATGGAAAAAATGCAAGAGGTGTGGGAGTGCGGCTATATTTTCATTTTGTGCAGATGAAGCATAACGGCAAGGAAGCGAGTTTTGATGAAAAAGAAAGAGGCTCAAGGGGGATATTATTTGGTTTGTAACGGCAGGAATATGGATCATTGTAGCTTGTGTCAACTTCTCCCATTATAAACAGATGAATTGGGTTATAATGGTGCAGCTTTTGGATACTGCACTATTTTTTGCCTCTGGGGTCAAAGCTGCAAAACGCCATAAAAAGAAAAATCACAATGGCAAAGAAGCTTAAAAGCGCGTCGTGGACAATAAAGAAGGAGTTGTGATGGGTACAGTTGTAGCGAAAGCTGTTTGTATGATCGTTTGGAGAGTAATTGGTCTTTTGGTGTTGCTTCCGATGAACGTTTTGTTTTTGGGATACCTCATTTATATAGTGTGCAGCGTCCTGAAAGAATGGCGGAAGAAATAGGCTGTTTTCCAGAGGTGGAAGGGGCCATTCCGCATCCCAAAGGGGTCTGACGAAAAAAACTTGAAAAATTTATAGAAAATAGAGAAAATATGCTTGACAAGCGGGAAAAATTCCGTTATGATAAGCGAGTCCGCGAAAGCAGGGCGAGGTCCTGCTGCGCGAAACTGCGATGAACCGGGAGATTGCTCGAAAGAGGTAACTTCCGGGGAGTATGTCCGATAATCGGGCGGCTGAGAAAGGTCTGTACGCGAGCGTTAGCATCGCCGCGCCATGACGGAACCGGCCTGCATTGCGCCGGTTTTTTCGTGAAACGGGATGATACGCACGGTTCGGTGGACAGAAAAATTTCTCTCGCCGTACAGAGTCGAGACTGAGAAAACGACACAGTACGAATCAGGAGGAACATGACCATGGCACAAAAAGAAAAAATCCGCATCCGTCTGAAGGCTTATGATCATCAGGTGATTGATCAGAGCGCGGAGAAGATCGTGGAAACCGCCAAACGCACCGGCGCTGAGGTTTCCGGCCCCATCCCGCTGCCTACGAAGAAGGAAATCGTCACCATTCTGCGGGCCGTCCATAAGTATAAGGACAGCCGTGAACAGTTTGAAAGACGCACCCATAAGCGCCTGATCGACATCACGAAGTCCACTCCTAAGACCGTTGAGGCGCTGATGGCGCTGGAACTGCCTGCGGGTGTGGAAATCGAAATCAAGCTGTAAGACCTCATAAACCAGTCAGCACCGCAGTTCGCCGCGTGATTGAGGCGGACGGGTCAAGTTGGCCGAGCAACGGTTGCCCAATGGCCGCCTCGCCCAACCAATAACCTTTAATCAAGGAGGAACCTACATGAAAGCGATCATCGGCAAAAAAGTGGGAATGTCCCAGATTTTTGACGAAAACGGCCACGTGATCCCCGTCACGGTCATCGAGGCGGGTCCGTGCGTGGTCGTGCAGAAGAAGACAGCTGAGAAAGACGGCTATGAAGCGGTCCAGCTGGGTTTTGAAGATGTGGCTGAGCGTAAGCTCTCTAAGCCGGAGCTGGGCCACCTGAACAAGGCGGGCGTCGCACCCAAGAAACACCTCAAGGAGTTCGACCTGGAAAATGCCGCTGAGCTGAACGTCGGCGATATTGTGAAGGCGGATACCTTCGCCGCTGGCGACTTTGTTGACATCACCGGCACCAGCAAGGGCCATGGCTTCCAAGGCGTTGTCAAGCGCCATGGCGCAGCCGTCAAGCGCAATACCCACGGCGGCGGCCCTGTCCACCGTCACCAAGGCTCCCTGGGCGCTGGCACGACCCCGGGCCGCATCATGAAGGGCCGCGACGGCGCGGGCCACATGGGCGTGGATCAGGTCACCGTGCAGAACCTGTCGGTTGTTAAAGTTGATCCGGAGCTGAATATGCTGGTCGTCTGCGGCGCAGTGCCGGGCCCCAAGGGCGGTCTGGTGACCATCAAGTCCACCGTTAAGGTCCACAAGGTCAAGCAGGCTGGCGCCGACATCAGCAAGAACCCGCAGAAGGCTTCCGGCCGCAACCCGCAGAAGGCTTCCGCCAGAAGCAAGTAAGAAAGGGGCGCTGAGAGTAAATGTCTTCCATGAAAGTTTTAAACATGGCCGGCGCAGAGGTCGGTTCGGTAGAGCTGAACGACGCGATTTTCGGCATTGAACCCAACGAAGCGGTTGTCCACGAGGTCGTCAAGAACCACCTGGCCAACTGCCGCCAGGGCACCCAGAGCGCCTTGACCCGTGCAGAGGTTTCCGGCGGTGGGCGCAAGCCTTGGCGTCAAAAGGGTACGGGCCACGCCCGTCAGGGCAGCACCCGGTCTCCCCAGTGGACGCACGGCGGCATTGTATTTGCCCCAAAGCCCCGGAGTTACCGCTATGTATTGAACAAGAAGGTCCGGCGCCTTGCCTTGAAGTCCGTCCTTTCTGCCAAGGTTGCCGAGGGCAGCCTGGTAGTCATTGACTCCATCAAGCAGGATGCCATTAAGACCGCAGATTTCCGCAAGTTCCTGAGCGCTGTTAAAGTGGATGGGAAGGCCTTGGTGGTTACTCCTGCCATGGACGAGATCATTGTCAAGAGCGCCCGGAACCTGCCTGGCGTGCTGACCACCCCTGCCACGCAGCTGAGTGTCTATGATATCGTGAACGCGAAGTACTTGGTAATGGATCAGGCTGCCCTCGCCAAGATCGAGGAGGTGTACGCATAATGGCTACCGCATACGACATCATTATCCGTCCGGTTATCACCGAGCGTGCCATGTCTGGCGCTGCTGATAAGAAGTATGTTTTCGAAGTGGCGAAGGACGCGGGCAAGATCGAGATCCGCAAGGCTATTGAGGAGATCTTCGGCGTGAAGGTGGCCGCCGTCAACACCCTGACGGTGCCTGGCAAAGAAAAGCGCATGGGCGCTGGCCGTCCCGGCAAGACGAAGACCTGGAAAAAAGCCTACGTCCAGCTCACGGAGGATTCCAAGACCATCGAATTCTTTGAGGGCATGGTCTGATACTAGAGAAGGAGTGTAAAGCGGAATGTCTATCAAAACCTTTAAGCCGACGACTCCCTCCAGACGTCAGATGACAGTCTCCGGGTTCGACGGCATTGACAAGAAAGCCAAGCCCGAGCCGAAACTAACCCAACCTCTGAAAAAGAGCGCAGGCCGCAACAGCTATGGCCGTATTACCGTCCGCCATCGCGGCGGCGGCAATAAACGCAAGTATCGTGTGATCGACTTTAAACGCGACAAGCACGATATGTTTGCAACCGTCCTCCGCTTGGAGTACGATCCCAACCGGAGTGCCAACATCGCTTTGCTGGAATATGAAGACGGCGAGCGCCGCTACATTCTGGCTCCTGTGGGCCTGAAGGCGGGCGATAAGGTGGAATCTGGCGCGAAGGCCGACATCAAGGAGGGCAATGCCCTTCCCTTGGCAAACATCCCTGTCGGCACCATGATCCACAATATTGAACTCCATCCCGGCAACGGCGCCCAATTGGTGCGTTCCGCCGGTACGGCGGCTCAGCTGATGGCGAAGGAGGGCAATGATGCCCAGATTCGTATGCCATCTGGTGAAGTCCGTATTGTGCGGATAAACTGCATGGCCACCATTGGCCAGGTTGGTAACATCGACCATGCCAATATCAATATCGGTAAGGCTGGCCGTAAACGCCACATGGGTTGGCGTCCTACCGTCCGTGGTTCTGTCATGAACCCCAACGACCACCCCCACGGCGGCGGTGAGGGGCGCGCCCCGGTTGGCCGTCCTGGTCCTGTGACTCCTTGGGGTAAGCCAGCAATGGGTTACAAGACCCGCAAGAAGAAGAATCCCACCAGCAAATTCATCGTGAAACGCCGCAACGAGAAGTAAGGGAGGCAGATGAAATATGAGCAGATCCATTAAAAAGGGCCCGTATGTCGCCCCGGAGCTTCTGAAGCGCGTCGAGGCCATGAACGAGAAGAACGAGAAGAAGGTCCTCAAGACCTGGAGCCGCAGCTCAACGATTTTCCCGTCCTTCGTGGGCCATACCATTGCCGTCCATGACGGCCGGAAGCACGTGCCGGTGTATATCCAGGAGGATATGGTGGGCCATAAACTGGGCGAATTTGCCCCGACCCGTACCTTCCGCGGCCACCGGAAGGATAACTAAGGAGGATGCAGAGCATGGAAAAGAAAGAAGCAAGGGCGCATCTGCGCTATGTCCGCATCGCTCCCCGGAAGGTCCAGATCGTGTGCGACCTAATCCGCGGCAAGGACGCAGGTAGCGCGATGGCGATCCTGATGCAGACGCCCAAAGCGGCCTCCGAGCCTCTCCAGAAGCTGCTGAAAAGTGCGGTGGCCAATGCGGAGAATAACTATGGCATGGACCCAGCAAAGCTGGTGGTTTCCGAGGTATTCACGGCTCCCGGCCCCATCCTGAAACGGATGATGCCCCGGGCCCAGGGCCGCGCCTATCGGATCAACAAGCGCACATCTCACGTCACCCTGGTTGTGACGGAAAAGGCATAAGGGAGGAGAGCAGTTTATGGGACAGAAAGTAAATCCCCACGGTCTGCGCGTGGGTGTCATCAAAGACTGGGATTCCCGTTGGTATGCCAGCGATGAGAAGGTCGGCGACCTGATCGTGGAGGACCAGAAGATCCGGAAATATCTGAAGAAGACTCTGTATGGTGCAGGCGTGCCGAAGATCGAGATCGAGCGCAGCAATGACACCGTGACCGTTTTCCTGCACTGTGCCCGTCCGGGTATGGTGATCGGCAAGGGCGGCGAGCAGATTGAGCAGTACCGCCTGGCTGTTGAGAAGCTGGTGGGCAAAAAGGTTCGCCTGAACATCGTTGAGGTGAAGAACCCCGACATGAACGCCCAATTGGTGGCGGAGAACATCGCTCAGCAGCTGGAGAAACGTATCTCCCATCGCCGCGCCATGAAGAACGCTATGGCCCGCGCTATGCGCGCTGGCGCCAAGGGCATCAAGGTATGTTCTTCCGGGCGTTTGGGCGGACGCGAGATCGCTGGTGTTGAGCATTATCATGAGGGCACGATTCCTCTGCAAACCATCCGCGCCGATATTGAGTACGGTTTTGCAGAGGCTGCTACAACCTTCGGCCGCATTGGTGTGAAGGTTTGGATTTACAAGGGCGAGGTTCTGAGCCAGACCCTGCGTACCACTCCCCGTACAATGGATACTTCTAAGCCCTATCAGGAGCGGCGCGAGCGCCGTCCGCGCCGTGACGGCGACCGTCGCGGCGGCTTTAACCGCGACCGTCAGGGTGGCGGCCGCAGCCAGGGCGGCAGTTTTAACCGTGACCGTCAGGGCGGCGGCTTCAACCGCGGCGGCGCAGGCCGGCCCCAGGGTGGGTTCAACCGCGCTGCAAATCCCAGCCGTCCGGCTGCTCCTGCAGCCCCTGCTAAGGAAGGAGGAGCCAACTAATGTTAATGCCGAAAAGAGTCAAGTATCGTCGGGTACACCGTGGCCGTATGACGGGCAAGGCAACCCGCGGCAACACCCTGGCTTATGGCGAGTTTGGCCTGGTGGCCACCGAGCCGGCCTGGATCACGAGCAATCAGATCGAAGCTGCCCGTATTGCCATGACCCGCTACACTAAGCGTGGCGGCCAGGTGTGGATCAAGATTTTCCCCGACAAGCCCGTGACAAAGAAGCCAGCTGAGACCCGCATGGGTTCCGGCAAAGGCTCTCCCGAGTTCTGGGTTGCCGTTGTGAAGCCCGGCCGCGTCATGTTTGAGATTGCCGGCGTATCGGAAGAAGTCGCCCGCGAGGCGCTGCGTCTGGCCAGCCACAAGCTGCCCATCAAGACGAAGGTCATCGCCCGCACCGAGGAAGCAGGTGAGTAAAGATGAAGGCAAATGAAATCCGCGAGATCCGCAAACTGACCCCCGAGCAGCTCAACGAGAAGCTGGCGGGCCTGAAGAAGGATCTGTTTTATCTGCGTATGCAGCATGCAACGAATCAGCTGGATAACCCCGTGAAGATCCGCGAGACCAAGCACGACATTGCCCGAGTCAAGACCGTGCTTCGGGAACTCTCTGCGGCTTCCGGTAAGCAGTGAGAAGGAGGTAAGGAAACATGGACGAGAAAAGAACTTCCTCCCGCAAGACCCGGGTCGGTAAAGTTGTGTCCGACAAGATGGATAAGACCGTCGTGGTCGCCATCGAGGACCGGGTGGCTCATCCGCTGTATAAGAAGATCGTCGGCCGGACGTACAAACTGAAGGCGCATGACGAGCAGAACAGCTGCGGTGTGGGCGACAAGGTAAAAGTGATGGAAACCCGCCCGCTGTCTAAAGATAAGCGCTGGCGCGTGGTTGAGATCATCGAAAAAGCGAAGTAAGGAGGCGTCGAGTCATGATTCAGCAGGAAACCTTTCTGAAGGTCGCCGACAATACCGGCGCCAAAGAAATCAAATGCATCCGTGTTCTGGGCGGTTCCAAGCGCAAGTATGGCAACATTGGCGACGTGATTGTGGCCTCTGTTCGGAAGTCTGCCCCCGGCGGCACGGTGAAGAAGGGCGAAGTGGTCAAGGCTGTGATTGTCCGCAGTGCCAAGGGCGTCCGCCGTGCGGACGGGACCTATGTCCGTTTCGACGACAACGCCGCCGTTCTGATCAAGGACGATAAGAACCCCCGCGGTACCCGCATCTTTGGGCCTGTGGCCCGTGAGCTGCGCGACAAGGATTACATGAAGATCCTGTCCCTGGCGCCGGAAGTGATTTGAGGAGGGCGAGGATAAATGGCAATGAACATTAAGAAGGGCGACACCGTTGTCCGGCTCTCCGGTGACGGCACGAAGGATAAAGACTTCAACACCCATCAGGGCAAGGTCGTCGCCACGCTGCCCAAAGAAAATAAAGTGGTAGTGGAAGGCCTGAATATGGTTACCTGCCACATTAAGCCCCGCCGTCAAGGCGAGGAGGGCGGCATCGTAAAGCGGGAAGCCGCCATTGCTGCGTGCAAGGTGCAGGTAGTCTGCCCGAAGTGCGGCAAGCCGACCCGTGTGGCCCATAAGGTCGAGAAGAAGACTGTGAAGGGCAAGGAGAAGAACGTCAGCATCCGCATCTGCAAGAAGTGCGGCGCTGAACTGTAAGAGAGAGGAGGAGTACGACATGGCTGAAGAAAAGAAAGTGCCGAACCTGAAGGCCAAATACCAGGCCGAGGTAGCTCCCGCTCTGATGAAGCAGTTCGGCTACAAGAGCGTGATGCAGATTCCGCGCATCGATAAGGTGGTCGTGAACGTTGGCTGCGGCGAAGCGCGTGAGAACGCCAAAATTTTAGACAATGTTGTTCGGGACCTGGGCCAGATCACCGGTCAAAAGCCGATTATCACCAAAGCCCGCAAGAACATCGCCAATTTCAAGCTCCGTGAGAAAATGCCAATCGGCGCGAAGGTGACTCTCCGCGGCGAGAAGATGTGGGAATTCCTGGATCGTCTGTTCAATGTGGCGCTGCCCCGTGTGCGTGACTTCCAGGGCATCAGCCCCAACGCATTCGATGGCCGCGGCAACTATGCGCTGGGTATCCGCGAACAGCTGATTTTCCCCGAGATCGAGTATGACAAGATCGACAAGATCCGCGGTATGGACGTGGTCATTTGCACCACCGCCCACACTGACGAAGAAGCTCGCGCTCTGCTTGGGCAGGTCGGCGCGCCCTTCGCCCGCTAAGAGAGGAATGAGGAAGTATGGCTAAGAAATCCATGATCTTAAAGCAGCAGCGGCCTGCCAAGTACTCCAGCCGGAAGTACAACCGCTGCAAGCTCTGCGGCCGCCCCCACGCCTATCTGCGGGATTACGGCGTATGCCGCATCTGTTTCCGGGAGTTGGCCTATAAGGGCGAGATTCCTGGTGTGCGCAAGGCTTCCTTCTGAGCAAAGCCAAGGAAGCAAACTTATTTTGGAACAAAGGCCTTGGATATGGGGGCCTTTGGGA
The DNA here is from genome assembly GCA_022795445.1 of Oscillibacter sp. Classification (GTDB taxonomy): domain Bacteria; phylum Bacillota; class Clostridia; order Oscillospirales; family Oscillospiraceae; genus Oscillibacter. The sequence goes on from JAAWGR010000029.1 coordinate 20,027, forward strand.
TAACGGATGGCGAAAGGTCATGACCAATCGGGCGCTTGTAAAAAGTTGCCCCATTGGCCATGATACCTCGCTGCCGCAGCGGTAGGCTTCAACCGCCGCAACTCTAAAAACAGGAGGATTTATCACATGCATATCACCGATCCGGTTGCGGATATGCTTACCCGCATCCGCAACGCAGTCAGCGCGAAGCACGACGTTGTTGACGTCCCCGCCTCCAACATGAAGAAGAGCATTGCTCAGATTCTGGTGGATGAGGGCTATATCAAGAGCTTCCAGGTAGTGGATGACGGTGCTCAGGGCATGATCCACATTACCTTGAAGTACAATGCGGGCAAGGAAAAGGTTATCACCGGCCTGCGCCGCATCTCCAAGCCGGGCCTTCGGATCTACGCAGGTGCTGATGAGCTGCCGCGTGTGCTCCGCGGCCTGGGTATTGCGATCATCTCCACGTCCAAGGGCGTCATGACTGACAAGAAGGCCCGCGAGCTTCATGTCGGCGGCGAAGTCCTGGCATATGTTTGGTAAGGAGGGTGTTTAAACCATGTCGAGAATTGGAAGAATGCCCATTACCGTTCCCGCCGGCGTAACAATCGATGTCGCCGAGGGTAATGTGGTTACCGTCAAGGGACCCAAGGGCCAGCTCACCCGTGCGCTGCGTCCTGAGATGATCATTGAACAGGAAGGCACCACGATCACCGTGAAGCGTCCTTCCGACGACAAGCTGCACCGCAGCCTCCACGGCCTGACCCGGACGCTCCTGAACAACATGGTAGTCGGTGTGACCGACGGCTATGCCAAGGAGTTGGAAGTCAACGGCGTGGGCTACCGTGTCGCGAAGGAAGGGAACAACCTGGTCATGAACCTGGGTTATTCTCATCAGGTGATCGTTTCTGAGGTCGAGGGCATCACAATTGATGTTCCCGCGCCGAATAAAATCGTCATCCGCGGCTGCGACAAAGAGATTGTCGGCCAATTTGCCGCTGAAGTCCGCGAGAAGCGTCCGCCTGAGCCGTACAAGGGCAAGGGCATCAAGTATGCAACTGAAACCATCCGCCGCAAGGTGGGTAAGACCGGCGCTAAGAAGTAAGGAGGTGTGCCGATATGATTAAAAGACCGAATACCAACGCTCAGCGCATGAAGCGACATAAGAGGGTCCGCGCAAAGCTCTCCGGCACCTCTGAGACGCCGCGTCTGAACGTGTTCCGCAGCGAAGCCAATATCTATGCCCAGATTATCGACGATGTCAAGGGTGTGACGCTGGTTTCTGCTTCCTCTCTGGATAAGTCCATCGAGGGTTACGGCGGCAACGTTGCCGCTGCCGCTGCTGTGGGCAAGCTGGTTGCCGAGCGTGCTAAGGCCAAGGGTATTGAGACCGTGGTTTTCGACCGTGGCGGTTACCTGTACCATGGCCGTGTGAAAGCTCTGGCGGAAGGCGCCCGTGAGGGCGGCCTGCAATTCTGATGGAGGGGAGGAACAAAAAATGCCTAGATTTGAAAGAGAGCAAAGCGAGTATATCGAAAAGGTCGTTTACCTGAATCGTGTTTCCAAGACCGTGAAGGGCGGCCGTGTCATGAAGTTCTCCGCACTGGTTGTCGTGGGCGATGGCAAGGGCAAGGTTGGCTATGGCCTTGGCAAGGCTGCTGAAGTTCCCGAGGCCATCCGGAAGGGCATCGAGGCCGCCAAGAAGAACATGATCACTGTGACCCTGGCGGGTACCACCCTGCCCCACGAGACGATTGGCGAATCCGGTGCAGGCCGTGTGCTGATGAAGCCCGCAGCCCCCGGTACTGGCGTGATTGCCGGCGGCGCCGTCCGTGCCGTGGTGGAGGCCGCTGGCATCAAGGACATTCGTGCCAAGAGCCTCCGGTCCAACAACCCTAACAACGTCGTTGCTGCGGCGTTCCAGGGCCTCAAGTCCATGCGCGGTCCCGAAGAGGTCGCCCGGGTACGGGGCAAGAGCGTCGAAGACATTGTGGGTTAAGGAGGCGCAAAACATGGCAAACTTAAAGATTAAGCTCGTTAAGAGCCTGAATGGCCGCCTGGAAAAGCAGGTAGCCACCGCGCATTCCCTGGGTCTGCGCAAGATCGGTGACGAAACCGTGCAGCCCGACAACGATCCCACCCGCGGAAAGGTGGCCAAGATCGGCTATCTGCTGCAAGTCACTGAAGTGAAATAAGGAGGCGCCGAAACCATGAAACTGAGCGAACTTTCTCCCGCCGAGGGCTCCGTCCGTCCGGCATACCGCAAGGGCCGGGGCGCAGGCTCCGGCAACGGAAAGACCGGCGGCCGCGGCCACAAGGGCCAGAAGGCCCGTTCCGGCGGCAAGGTCCGCGTGGGCTTTGAAGGCGGTCAGATGCCTTTGGCCCGCCGGGTTCCCAAGCGCGGCTTCAACAACATCTTTGCAAAACCCTTGGAGATCATCAATCTCAGTGCACTGAACGCCTTTAATGACGGCGATACCGTCACTGTTGAGGCTTTGCTGGAAAAGGGCATCCTTTCCAAGTGTGAGTATGGCTTCAAGGTTCTGGGCAGCGGTAAGGTGTCCAAGAAAATCACAGTCAAGGCTAATGCCTTTTCCGCGTCTGCCAAGGATGCCATTGAGGCGGCTGGCGGAAAGGCGGAGGTGAAGTGAAGTGATCCAAACCATTAGCAAAGCCTGGGGTATCCCTGAACTGAAGAAGAAGATCGTCTTCACGCTCTTCATCCTGCTGATTTTCCGAATCGGCAACGCGATTACGGTTCCCTATATTAATGTCACCCTGCTGGAAAGTCAGCTCAACAGTATGGGCGCGACCATCCTGGGACTGTATAACGTGATGAGCGGTGGTGCGTTTGCCACGGCGACGGTCTTCGCTCTAAGCATCCAGCCCTATATCAACAGCTCCATCATCATCCAACTGCTGACAGTGGCCATTCCTTATCTGGAACGGCTGGCGAAGGACGGCGGCGAAGAAGGCCGGAAGAAGATCCAGGCCATCACCCGCTATACGACGGTGGGCATTGCAGTGCTGCAAGCTATCGGCTATTATATGATGATGAAGCGCTACGACATCCTGGAAACAGGCGCTGACGGCATCTGGCCCGCTTTGGTTATTATCGTGACCCTGATTGCCGGTTCGTCCTTCGTCATGTGGATGGGCGAACAAGTGACGGAGTTCGGTGTGGGCAACGGTATTTCGATTATCCTGTTTGCGGGCATTCTGTCCCGTATTCCCAACATGATTTCCGCCATGTATCAGGGTGTGACCAGATGGTCTGCCGTGAACAATGGAACAATGACTCTGGAAACCTTGACAGGAGCCGGCTATACGGCTGACAATGCCCAGCAAGTGCTGGACAGCGTGATTGCTCCTTGGGCCGCAGTTCTGCTGGTAGTAGGCATTCTGGCACTGATTGTGTTCATTGTGTTCATCAATGATGCTGAGCGTCGTATCCCTGTGCAGTATGCAAAGCGTCAGGTGGGTCGAAAAATGTACGGCGGCCAGAGCAGCAACCTGCCGATGAAGGTGAATATGTCTGGCGTTCTGCCTGTCATCTTTGCTCAGAGCATTGCTTCCCTGCCGATTACTGTGTGGAGCTTCATCGGTATTCCTGACGAGGGTACCGTTTCTCGGAGCATCTACGACGCGATTGACACCAAGTCGGTTATCTATATGGTGGTTTATTTCATCATGATCATCGGCTTCAGCTATTTCTATTCCAGCATCCAGTTCAATCCCGTGGAGATTGCCAATAACCTGAAGAAACAGGGTGGTTTCATCCCTGGTTTCCGGCCGGGCAAGCCTACGGTAGACTTTATCAAGAAAGTTCTGAATAAGATCACCATGTTTGGCGCCATCTACCTGGGTATTGTGGCGATTTGCCCGCTGATCGTGGGCAAGTTCGTCGGGAACAGCGCGGTCTCGATTGGCGGCACGTCTGTCATCATCGTGGTCGGCGTAGCCTTGGAGACGGTGAAGGCACTGGAAAACCAGATGCTGATGCGCCAGTACAAGGGTTTCTTGGAATGATCCGAAAAAACGGGAGGCCGGCCTCCGGGCCGGCAGCCCAGTTCGGCAATCCACTCGCCGTAAGAGTGGTGGCCGCGCAAATGACGGTTCCCCGCCTGAGCGCGGCAGGACAGGAGGAGTTATGAAACTGATCCTGTTGGGCGCGCCTGGCGCGGGTAAGGGCACCCAAGCGGAGATCCTCTGCAAAGAATTGAACGTGCCCACGGTTTCCACCGGCAACATTCTCCGGGCTGCAATTAAGAATGGCACCCCCACCGGTTTGAAAGCTAAGACTTTCATGGATGCGGGGCGGTTGGTGCCGGACGAGGTGATCATCGGTATCATCTCCGAACGGCTGGCAGAACTGGATTGCGCCAATGGCTACATTCTGGACGGGGTGCCTCGCACCATTGCCCAGGCGGAGGCCTTGGAGCGGGCGGGAATCCGATTTGATAGCGTGATCTCAATCGAGATCACAGACGAAGCCATCATGGAGCGTATGAGCGGCCGGCGGGTCTGCGAGGCTTGCGGCGCGAGCTATCACATGGTGGCGGTGCCGCCGAAGACGGAAGGCGTCTGTGACAAATGCGGCGGCAGCTTGACCCAGCGGAAAGATGATGAACCTGAGACGGTCAAAGCCCGTCTTACGGTCTATCATAAGGAGACAGAGCCATTAAAGGCTTTCTACGCGGAACGTGGTCTCCTGAAAAAAGTGGAGAACCAAGCTTCGGTGGAAGAGACCTCCCAGGCGATTCTCCATGCATTGGGGAGATGAAGGCATGATTGTGCTGAAATCCTCCCACGAGATCGATTTGATGCGCCGGGCCGGAAAAATTACCGCGGCTGCCCGTGCCTTGGCAGGGGAAATGGTAAAGCCCGGCGTAACAACCCAGGAGATCAACAATGCAGTGGAGCACTTTATTCGCAAGGAGGGAGCTATCCCGTCTTTTCTCCACTACAACGGCTTTCCAGCCAGTGTCTGCATCAGCGTGAACGATGAGATCATCCATGGCATTCCCGGTAAACGGGTTTTGCAGGAGGGCGATATCGTCAGCATTGATGTGGGCGCGTACATTGGAGGCTTTCACGGCGACTGTGCGGCGACGTTCCCTTGTGGAACAATTTCTCCGGAAGCGCAGAACCTGATCAATGTGACCAGGCAAAGTTTCTTCGAAGGCATTCAGTTCGCCAAGGAGGGCCAGCGCTTGCAGGATATGTCTGCGGCAATCCAAGCCTACGCGGAAAGCCACGGCTGTTCCGTGGTCCGGGAATACGTGGGCCACGGGGTCGGCACAAAGATGCACGAGCCGCCGGAGATTCCCAATTACGGCCATGCGGGCCGTGGGCCGCGGCTGCTGCGCGGTATGACCTTGGCGATTGAGCCAATGATCAACGCCGGCAAGGCGGCTATCACCCAGCTCAGCGATGGCTGGACCGTCAAGACAGCGGATGGGAGCCTCTCGGCGCACTATGAAAATACGATCCTGATTACCGACGGGGAGCCGGAGATTTTAACGGTCCCAGCCATCTGAAAAGGAAAGTATGGAAATTGAAAAATCAAACATCGTCCGCTCCGGCGCGGGAAGAGACAAAGGAAAGCTTTTCGTCGTTCTGGCGGTGGAGGGGGAGTACCTCCTGCTGGCGGACGGAAAATCGCGGAAGGTGGAATCCCCCAAGCGCAAAAAACGCCGGCACGTACAGTTCGTGTCCGCGGAGGAAACCCGCCTTTCCGAGAAGATCAAGAGCGAGGAGAAGATCACCAACAGTGAGCTTCGCAGGACCCTCGCGGGCTGCCGCGGGGTGCCGGACCAGGAGGGATAACGTTTGGCAAAATCCGACATGATCGAGGTGGAAGGTGTTGTGGTGGAAGCCCTGCCCAACACGACGTTCCAGGTTGACATTGGAAATGGGCACACGATCCTGGCGCATATTTCCGGGAAGCTGAGGATGAACTTCATCCGGATTCTGCCCGGCGACAAGGTCACGGTGGAAATGTCCCCGTATGATCTGACCCGCGGCCGGATCACCTGGCGCAGCAAGTGAACAACCGCTGAAAGGAATGGTTTGAACCTATGAAAGTAAGACCGTCTGTGAAGCCCATGTGCGAAAAGTGCAAGGTCATCCGCCGCAAAGGCCGGGTAATGGTCATTTGCGAGAACCCGAAGCACAAGCAGAGACAGGGCTGATATTAGAAAGTGGAGGTGCTTTAAAAGTATGGCACGTATTGCCGGTATTGACCTGCCGAAGGATAAACGAATCGAAATCGGCCTGACCTATATTTACGGCATTGGCAGAAAGAGCGCCAAGGACATCCTGGTAAAGGCGGGCGTGAACCCCGACACCCGGGTAAAGGACCTGACGGACGCAGAAGAACAGAAGCTCCGTGACGCCATCGATGACTACACGGTGGAGGGCGATCTGCGCCGCCAGACAGCGCTGGACATCAAGCGTCTGAGCGAAATCGGCTGCTACCGCGGCCTGCGCCACCGCAAGGGCCTGCCGGTCCGCGGCCAGCGCAGCAAGACCAACGCCCGCACCCGCAAAGGTCCCAAGAAGACCATTGCGAACAAGAAGAAGTAAGGAGGGAGAACCAATATGGCAGCAACGAAATCTGGCGGCAAAAAAGTCATCCGCCGCCGCCGTGAGCGGAAGAACATTGAGCGTGGACAGGTCCATATCCGTTCTTCCTTCAATAACACCATGGTGACCGTCACCGACTCCCAGGGCAACGCCATCTCCTGGGCCTCCTCTGGCGGTCTGGGCTTCCGGGGCAGCAAGAAATCCACCCCCTTTGCGGCACAGACTGCCGCGGAAACCGCTGCGAAAGCCGCGATGGAACATGGCCTGAAAACGGTGGAAGTATTCGTCAAAGGCCCCGGCCAAGGCCGTGAAGCCGCCATCCGCGCTTTGCAGGCGGTGGGACTGGAAGTGACCATGATCAAGGACGTCACACCGATCCCCCACAACGGCTGCCGCCCCCCGAAGCGCCGCCGCGTGTAATCGAAAGAGGAGGTAACAAGCAATATGGCAAGGAATATGCAGCCGATTGCCAAACGCTGCAAGGCTTTGGGCATTTCTCCCGCGGTTATGGGCTACGCCAAGAAGGAAACCAACCGGAATCCTGGCGGCCAGATGCGGAAGAAGAAAAGCGAATATGGCATCCAGCTGAACGAGAAGCAGAAAGTCAAATTTATCTACGGAATCCTGGAAAAGCAGTTCCACAGCTACTATGAAAAGGCTGCTGCCGCCCCCGGTAAGACGGGCGACAACCTCCTGATCCTGGTGGAACGCCGTTTGGATAATGTAGTGTACCGTATGGGTTTCGCCATGACACGCCGTCAGGCGCGTCAGCTGGTGAGCCACGCGCACTTCACCGTCAACGGCAAGAAGGTGAACATTCCTTCTTATCTGGTGAAGGCAGGCGATGTGATCGAAGTTGCCGAGGGCAGCCGTTCTTCTGAGGCCTTCAAGCGCCTGACCGGGCAGGATGCGCCCATCTTCCTTCTGCCCGCCTGGATGGAGCGGGAGAAGAATACCCTGAAGGGCACGGTTGTGCGCCTTCCGGCCCGTGAAGACATTGACATCCCGGTGGAGGAGCATCTGATCGTTGAGCTGTACTCCAAGTAATCGGAGGATACCCTCGACCATGACACGAACCGCAGGCGGCGGTTTGCATCGCCGCGTTGAGAAGATGAAGGAGGGTACTGCGTGATTGAAATTGAAAAGCCCCAGATCGAATGTATCGAAACGCCAGGTGATGCGACATATGGTAAATATGTCGTTGAACCCCTGGAGCGCGGGTATGGAACCACGTTAGGAAATGCGCTTCGCCGCATCATGCTCTCGTCGCTCCCCGGGACAGCCCCGACCACCATTAAGATCGCGGGCGTCCAGCATGAATTTTCTACTATCCCGGGTGTGAAAGAGGATGTGACGGAAATCGTCCTGAACGTGAAGGGGCTTTTAACAAAGCTTCACAGCGATTCGGTAAAAACGGTCTACATTGAGGCGGTAGGTCCCTGTGTAGTTACAGCGGGCGATATCAAGGCCGACGGCGAAGTGGAAATTTTGAACCCGGATAAACACATCGCTACGCTGGATAATGGGGCGTCCCTCAATATGGAGATCACACTTTCCCATGGCCGCGGTTATGTACCCGCCGACCGAAACAAACCCCAGCAGAATGTCATCGGCACCATCGCGGTGGACTCCATCTACACGCCGGTGTACAAGGTAAACTACTCCGTAGAGCCGACCCGTGTGGGCACGTCTAGTGACTTCGACCGGTTGCTATTGGAGGTGTGGACGGACGGCACCATTTCTGCCCGGGACGCAGTGTCTTTGGGTGCGAAGATTTTGTGCGACCATTTCACGCTGTTCACCGATTTGTCGGAGAATGTCGGCAACAAACCTACCGTCGTTGAAAAGGCGGAGGCGCAGCAGGATAAAGTGTTGGAAATGACCATTGAAGAGATGGATATGTCGGTCCGGAGCTTTAACTGCCTCAAGCGCGCCAACATCAACACTGTGGGCGATTTGATTTCCAAGACAGAGGACGAAATGATGAAGGTCCGGAACTTGGGCCGGAAGTCTTTGGAAGAGGTCATCAACAAGTTGGCGATGATGGGTCTGCACTTAGCCGACGAGGAGAACAACTAACCGCTGTCCTGTCTGGACGGCGAGACGAAATACGATAAGGAGGGAACCGAAATGCCCGGAACTCGGAAACTTGGCAAGACCACTGACCAGCGGATGGCGATGCTGCGTCAGCAGGTCACGGATTTCCTGGATCACGGTAAGATGGAAACCACTGTCACCCGTGCCAAGGAGATCAAACCTTTGGCCGAAAAGATGATCACCCTTGGCAAGAAGAGCGACTTGGCCGCGTATCGGAAGGCAATGAGCTTTATTACGCGGGAAGACGTGTGTAAGAAGCTGTTCAAAGAGATTGCTCCTAATTATGCGGAGCGGAACGGCGGCTATACGCGGATCGTTCGTACTGGCATTCGTCGCGGCGACGCGGCAGAGACTGCCGTCATTGAGCTGGTGTAATTGATACCTCACCCCTGGTGCGGCAGGTCCGCATCAGGGGTGGTTTTGTAAACAGGGAGAACCTATGAAATTGGAAAAAATCCGTATTGGGCGCATTGTAGGCGTTCATGGCATTCGGGGAGAGCTGAAAATCCAGCCGCGAAATCAGGATGCGGCGTTCCTAGAGCGTTTTCAGACGTTCTACCTAGATGACAAAGTCCTTATACCGTCAGGTTTCCGGACGCATAAGGGAATGGCTATGCTGAAATTTTCCGGTATAGAAAACCGGGAGGCAGCGATGGCATTGCGGGATAAGGATTTATATATTCTGCGGGATGACGCAGAGCTTCCGGAAGACGAATACTTCGATGACGAGCTGCTAGGACTGGATGTTTACAACGGTGAGACTGGAGAATGCATAGGTGAGTTGGTGCGGGTGGAGGACTATCCAGCCAGTAAGGTTTATACGGTCGAAGGCGTGAAGGAGTATTTGATCCCCGCAGTAAAGGAAGCTTTCATCTTAGGCATCGACATGGAAGCGAACCGTATGGATGTCCGGATTTGGGAGGGTATGTGATGCAGATTGATATCCTGACGTTGTTCCCGACATCTGTAGACGCGATGTTGAATGTCAGTATTTTAGGCCGGGCACAGGAGCGAGGGTATATCGCCATTCGTACCCATCAGATTCGGGAATATACCACCAACAAACAGATGCAGGTAGACGATTACCCTTATGGCGGGGGACGGGGGGCTGTGATGCAGGCGGACCCGCTGTTTCGCTGTTGGGAGCATGTTGTTGAGTTCTATGGGGCCGGGCGAACGATTTTCCTCTCGCCTTGTGGCCGGACATTTACACAAGAAGTTGCTAAGGAGCTGAAAGCGCGGTACCTGCATTTGATTTTGGTTTGCGGACACTATGAGGGAGTTGACCAGCGTTTTTTGGACGAATGTGTGGATGAGGAGATCTCCGTTGGGGATTTTGTACTGACAGGTGGGGAAATTCCTGCGATGGCAGTAGCAGACGCAGTGTGTCGGATGGTTCCAGGTGTTCTTCCGGACGCGGAATGCTTTGAGGAGGAATCCCACTGGAATGGGCTGCTGGAATATCCGCAGTATTCGCGACCCGCGCTGTGGCATGGGCGGCAAGTGCCGGAAATCCTTTTGTCGGGCGATCATGGAAAGGTGGCAGATTGGCGGAGAAAGGAGAGCTATAAACGGACGATACGTCGCCGTCCGGACTTGTTTGCCAAGTTCGATGAAAGCCAGCTGACAACAAAGGCAGAGAAAAAAGTACTTCAGCAGGCCAAAGACGAATTGGCAGCGGAGGATGCAAAACTATAAAGACCGTCCGGCGGAAATCCGCCGGACGGTCGTCTTAGAATTCAAATTTATCAGGTGAGGAAAATAGCGGTAGGGCCGTCAGCGCCGCCAATCACATCTATGCTGGTTGCTTCGTTTGCCTTGAAACCGGAAAAGTCCGGGAAAGTGATTTTGACATCTTGCCCTGTGGCTTTAACATTCATATCCATATCCATCTTCATGGAAATTTTGATTGTGCCTTGTTCTTCAGCTCCCAAATTCATATCCATTTCTACATCTATGTTGAGCTTCACAGCTGCGTTTTTCAGTTGGCTGTTATTGGCGATGGTGTAGGTAAATGCAGAGCCGTCCATTGAGAAATGAATGTCCGCTCCGTTGCCAAGCTCTGCACCCAGAATATCAGACACTGAGTCGTTTATGATATTGGTAAAGGCATCATTCAGCTCCAAAGTGTAAACAGTATCTGTGCCAGAGGCTTTCGAGGTGACAGATTTCAAAAAGGGGAGAAGGAGCATATTGGTTTTGTTGGGAATAGCAGTTTGATAAAGTTCAGCCAAGCCGGGGATTTCTTGTTTATAAGCTTCTTCGCCGGAACGGATATACATCGCGCCGTCCTTCAGCCACAGTTCGGCTTCCATCATCTCATCTTCCATCGTGAAGTTAAGCGTCATAGCCATCTGCATGTCGTCATCTTTGATAATCACTTTTGCATTACCGGAACCAGCCATATCCATGCTTTCCGACATATTCAGGTTCTGGCCGCCGCTCTGCCCCGCAATCGAGTAGGAAACGTTTGCTTTGATGTCGAAATCAGCGTCTATACAGCCGTCTACAGATTCCATAGAAGCAGTTTCAAGTGCGCGATAGGCTTCGATTTTATCGGTGATCGGTTTTGCGGCGTTGGGATCAATGGCCCCGCTTTGAATCAGGCTGTCTAGCAGATAAGTGCTGCCGTCTTTTAAATCGCAAGCCAGCGCTTGGTAAGTAAGAGCCGCGAGATCATCTCGGAGGAAAGTACCAGTGATCATAGAAGGGCTGAACAGGCCCAGGTTCAAGCCAAACGCCTGCGCATCCGCAAAGGCAAAATCCGTGCCGTCTTTGTATCCCAAGGCGCGAAGCAGGAATACAGTATAGGCTTGCGCAGTACAGGGGTTTGATGCGCCGAAAGTTGTAGCAGAGGTACCATTTGAGAGTCCGTTTTCTACCAGCCATGCAACATGGGGCGCTGCGGTTTCGCTGACGTCGGTGAAAGGATGGGTTAGCTCACCAGCATCATAGGCAGCCTTTGCCTCTTCCTCCGCACCGTAGAGCCGGACCAGCATAATAGCGGCCTGGGCGCGGGTAGGGACCTGATCCAGTTGGAAACCGGAGGCTGTTCCTTTGAAAATTCCAATAGCAGACAGTTCTTCTGCTGCGCGGTCAAAGCTGGAGGCGGAAGCGCTGATGCACAGCGCAGCAGTCAGCAGCAGGGCTGTGAACAGGATGGTAAGGAAGCGTCTCATAGAGAAAATCCTCTCTTTCCAGCGGAAAACCGCCTAATCTCAATTCCTATTATATACCATCCATTCCCCACCGTCAAGGGAGAGGATGGCAGATATCCTTTGTCCTTCGTATTGATAAATGTCTGAACCTCATGATGTTCATCCGGGCCGGGCGGACTGCTTTTCCTTTGTTGCTTTCAGCGAATCCAACCCTATACGAATCAGCTGGCGATACATCTCAGAATAAGGCTTGTCATAAAACAAATCGCGCTTGATTTGGGCAACATCGACTTCAATATCGTCTGGCACAGTTAGCATGAATCTTTTATTCTTCGCTGGCATATAGCCTCCTCCTTTCGTTTATCTAGTGGTTTAGTGAATCACTGGTTATATTATAGTGGTTTGGTGGTTCGCTTGTCAATAGGGAAACAGATTTTTTTCACCTCTTGCATACTTGGTTCACTGATGGTATAATGTGACCGGAGGTGATGATATGGCAACTGAAAAGCCGAGATATTCCATTACATTGGATGATGATATGTTCAAAGAAGTAGAGGATTTCCGCTTTGAACACCGTTATCAAACACGCAATCAAGCAACCATAGAGCTTATCCGTTTAGGGCTTGAAGCGATTAAGGAACAACAAAAAAAGGCACAGGGCAACCCCTCTGGCGAGAAAAAATAAATTTTATTGGATAGTCCACAAAGAAACAGCAAGCAGACATATGAGCATCCCCCAATTCCATATGTCTGCTCTTTATATCTATGCAAAAATGGAAAACTACCGGAAGGGAGCCGGTGCTATGATTTTGTATAGTCCTGTTGGGGAACAGGAGTATATTTTGATCAAGGAAAGCGGCTATACAGCTTTTCCGCCACGCTTACCAGAGCAGCCCATTTTTTATCCAGTGTTGAATGAGCAGTATGCAGCAGAAATTGCCAGCCGCTGGAACACGAAAGATATAAAATCCGGTTTTCAAGGCTATGTCACCCGCTTTTAAATATGTGACTCTTTTATGAAAAGATACGAAGTACAGACAGTTGGCCGTTCATATCACCAGGAATATTGGATACCAGCGGAGAATTTGGCGGAATTCAACCAGCATATTGTGGGCAGAATTAAAGTGATCAAATCGGTCCAGGGCAGTGAATTTACCGGAAGTCTTAACAGAACCTTGACAGATGCGGGAAAACAGCATAATATAGGGATATCTGGAAAAACTGTATAGGGTCCGGTAGGTAAGGCTGCCATAAGGATATGGATCGCTGCCGCGAAGGGATGGAGACATCCCAAGTTGGTTTGAACAGGCGATATCGAACACGAAGGTATCATCTAATGCGATTTCACCGCCTTGTGAGGCTAAAGCTTGAACGGCGGGCAGGGGGGATAATCGAGTCCCTTGCTTGAGAGAAAAGGTTCTTCAATCGCGCCGGAAAGGGACGATTGAAGATTTTTTGTTATAGAAAGGAGGTCCCGCACCGTGTTTGAGAAGAGAGACGAGCTGTTGGAAAAAATTGAGGAATTGATTACGCGAAAACGATATGCGGAACTGCGGGACATGCTGCTGCCAATGGAAGCGGCGGATATTGCATCGCTCTGCGAGGATTTGGATGATAAAGTACCATTGGTGTTCCGGTTGCTGCCGAAGGAATTGGCAGCAGAGGTGTTTGTTGAGTTGGACAGTGATGAACAGGAACTTTTGATCAGCAGTTTTTCCAATACGGAGCTGCGGGAAGTGTTGGATGAGCTGTATTTGGACGATACCGTCGATATTGTGGAGGAAATGCCTGCCAATGTCGTGAAACGTATTTTACGGCACTCCGACCCAGAAATGCGCAAGAGTATCAACGAGATGCTGAAATATCCGGAGGACTCTGCCGGAAGCATTATGACGACGGAGTTTGTAGACTTGAAAGAAACCATGACGGTGGAAGATGCACTGAAGCGTATCCGCCGGACAGGGCCTGACAAGGAAACGATCAACATTTGCTATGTGATCGACGAGGGACGGCGGCTGATTGGCCTGTTGAGTATCCGCACGCTGCTGCTGGCAGAGGAGGACGATGTGATCGGGGAGATCATGGAGCGGAATCTGATTGCTGTACAGACGCTGGACGACCAGGAGGAAGTTGCCCGGATGCTGGGAAAGTATGATTTCTTGGCGCTGCCGGTGGTAGACAAGGAAAACCGTCTGGTGGGCATCGTTACTATCGATGATGCAATCGATGTTTTGCAAGAGGAGGTCACGGAGGATATTGAGAAGATGGCGGCTATGTTGCCATCAGATAAGCCGTACCTGAAAACGTCGACGCTGGAAACATATAAGGCGCGGATTCCGTGGCTGTTGCTGTTGATGATTTCTTCTACGTTTACAGGACAGATCATATCCAGCTTTGAGAATGCGCTTGCGGCGGCTGCGATCCTGACGGCCTATATCCCGATGCTGATGGACAGCGGCGGTAACTGCGGTTCCCAAGCCAGTGCGACAGTGATCCGTGGATTGTCGCTGGGAGAAATCCGGTTTAATGATTTGATCCGGGTGGTTTGGAAGGAAATCCGGGTAGCCGTTGTATGTGGTGCTACGCTTGCGGCGGCGAATTTTTTAAAGTTGATGCTGATCGACCGTATGCTCTTTGGCAACGTTTCTATGACAGCACAGGTAGCGTGCGTAATATGCGCGACGTTGGTATGCACAGTGATGTGTGCAAAGTTAGTAGGATGCATTTTGCCGCTGTTAGCGAAACGTATTGGGTTTGACCCGGCAGTGATGGCGTCGCCATTTATTACTACGATAGTGGATGCGATTTCACTTTTAATTTACTTCCGTTTTGCCTCTGCGGTACTAGGCTTATAAAAAAGGAAGCGCCGCATATGCGGCGC
>JAAWGR010000136.1 GCA_022795445.1 Oscillibacter sp.
CGTTTTCTCTTTTTCTTCGCGAAGAAAAAGAGAAAACGGGGGGTTCAAGCCTCCCAGCCATGGGAATGGCTAATTAGTATCCAAACAGCATGGAGCGGCTGATGTCGGCTAAGGAGTGCGCGCCGCACATCGCCATGGTGTCGGACAATTCTTCTTTCAGCTTCTCAACATATACCTTCACGCCTTCGGGGCCGGCGCCATAAATCATATTCACAAACGGACGGCCAATCAACACCGCGTCCGCACCCAATGCCAATGCCTTAAACACATCCATGCCGCTCCGGATGCCGCCGTCCACGAAAATGGTCATCTCTTTCCCAACCGCATCCACAATGCCTGGAAGCACCTCCGCCGTGGCGGGACACTGGTCCAGCACCCGTCCGCCATGGTTCGAGACGACAATCCCGGCCGCGCCGGCTTCCAGCGCCTTCTTCGCGCCAGTAACCGTCATAATCCCCTTCAAAATAAACGGCCGCCCTACCATAGCGGAAATCTCCCTCAGCTCCGCTACCGTTTTGCTGCCTGCCGCAGGCTGAAGATTTTTCAAAAAGGGCAGGCCCGCCCCATCAATATCCATCGCCACCGCAAAAGGCTTCGCCTCCCGCAGCAAATCCAGCTTATGCCGAATCATCTCCTTGCTCCACGGCTTAATTGTCGGTACGCCCCGCCCATTGCAGCGTGCAATCGCCTTGGCCGCGCCCTCCATCGTCTCCGGGTGGATGCCGTCGCCCGTGAAGGCCGCAATTCCCGCCGCCGCACAGGCAGACACTAAAATATCATTATAGGTAGGGTCGTCATACTTGTCCCCATAATGCTGCGGCAGCGCCCCCAGGGGCGCGGCAAACACCGGGATATCGCTTGTTTGCCCAAACCATGTAAAAGTGGTGTCCACCGGCTTGTTCTCGCAGATGGTGTCCATATTCACACAAAGCTCCTGCCACTTCTGGTAGTTGCGGATAAAACCGGTGCCAAGCCCCTTCGCACCGGGACCGGGCAGCGTGTTCCGGCAGCCGAAACCGTTGCAGACCGGACAAGCCTTGCAATAGGGCCCTACCTGGCCCCGGGACTGGGCTTGGATCTCTTGATACGTCATAGCGCTTCCCTCCGAAAAATGTCATTTTCTCCTGGATTTCCCGCTTCCCATTGTAACGGACGCCGCCGAAAAACGCAAGGTGCTTCTATACGGAAAAAACGTGAAAAAATGGTTGACCGGGAGGGTATACTTGTGGTATAATCAGTGTCACCTGTGAGCGGGCTTTTTTTGTTGCGCACTTTTTCACCAGATTGCGCGGGGCAGGAATCGACCGGCAGGGAGGCAGTCGGCTTTCCTTGACAGGGAGGGCCAATATAAGGAGGTGCCGTTTAATGCGCGTCAAAGTTACCCTTCGATGCAACGAGTGCAAGCAGAGAAACTACAATACGATGAAGAACAAGAAGAATACCCCCGACAAGCTGGAACTGAACAAGTATTGCCGTTTCTGCCGGAAGCACACACTTCACAGCGAAACGAAGTAATTGGAGAAGAAAGGGCTTTTTATGGCAGAAGTGAAGAAGAAAGACCGCGGCCGTTGGTTCCGTGAAATGCGGAGCGAACTGAAAAAGGTCGTTTGGCCGGACAAGCAGACCGTTGCCAAGAATACTGGCACCGTGTTGCTGTGCTCCCTCATCATCGGCGCTTGTATCTGGATTTTCGATTTCGGCGCCGTATCCCTCGTTCAGTTCATCCTTAAGATGTTCGGCGCTTAAAGGGGACAGAAATGGCAGAGGGCGCAAAATGGTATGTTGTGCATACCTACTCCGGCTATGAGAACGCGGTGAAAACCAGCATCGAAAAATTCGTTGTAGGCCGGAACATGGAGGATATGATCCTGCGGATCGAAATCCCCATGGAAACCGTAACTGAGGTCAACGAGGCGGGCGTCTCCAAAGAAGTCGCCCGGAAGGTTTTCCCCGGTTACGTGCTGCTCAAAATGATTATGACGGACGAAACCTGGCACCTTGTGCGCAACGTCCGCGGCGTGACCGGCTTCGTCGGCACCGCTAACAAGGCCATCCCCCTCACGGACGAGGAAGTTCTCGCCATGGGGATGGAAACCCATGAGGTTGTCGTCAAATACCACATTGGGGACCATGTGCGCATTGCCGACGGTCCCCTGGTGGGCCGGACCGGCGTCGTCGAAGAAATTGAGGCCGACAAGGACCGGGTAACGGTGATGATCTCCATGCTGGGCCGGGAAATCCCCGTCGACCTGAACCTGGACCAGGTGGAAGTCCTGGGCTGACACAATCCCCGCGCCCAGGAAGTTCTGGGCGCATCGCGCAGGTGGGAGGGATCTATCCCCCAGAAGGGGAATCCCGTGGCTCTCGCCGCACCACATTTATGAGTTTAGGAGGTGCCGTTCCATGGCACAAAAAATTACTGGTTATGTGAAACTGCAAATCCCCGCGGGCAAGGCGACGCCCGCGCCCCCTGTCGGCCCGGCCCTGGGCCAGCACGGCGTGAACATCGCCGCCTTTACCAAAGAATTCAACGAGCGCACAAAGAATGACGCCGGCATGATCATTCCCGTCGTCATCACCGTGTATGCCGACCGCTCCTTCTCCTTCATCACCAAGACCCCGCCGGCCGCGGTCCTGATCAAGAAGGAATGCAATATCGAATCCGGCTCCGGCGTGCCCAACAAGACCAAGGTTGCCACCATCTCCAAGGCCTCCATCCAGAAGATCGCCGAGATCAAGATGAAGGACCTGAACGCGGCGAACCTTGAGTCTGCTATGAGCATGATCGCCGGCACCTGCCGCTCTATGGGCGTCATCGTCGGCGACTGAGCGGAATCCGATTGAACTGAGCGGCCCCGGCCGCTCCATACAGTGGGAGGATTTGTTTCCGAAGAACCACTATGAGGAGGAAATAATTGTGTTTAGAGGCAAAAAATATAAGGAAAGCGCGAAGCAGATCGACAAAAATGTGCAGTATGAGGCCGCCGACGGCCTGGCCCTGATCTGCAAGACTGCCAGCGCAAAATTTGATGAAACCGTTGAGCTGCATGTGAAGCTGGGCGTGGACTCCCGCCATGCCGACCAGCAGGTCCGCGGCGCCATCGTCCTGCCCCACGGCACCGGCAAGAGCGTCCGCGTTCTGGTGTTCACCAAGGGCGACAAGGCGGACGCTGCCCGGGAAGCCGGCGCGGATTATGTCGGCGAGATGGATTTGGTGGAGAAGATCCAGAAGGAGAATTGGTTCGATTTCGACGTTGTTGTCGCCAGCCCGGACATGATGGGTGTGGTGGGCCGTCTTGGTAAGGTCCTGGGCCCCAAGGGTTTGATGCCCTCCCCTAAGGCTGGCACCGTGACTCCTGACGTTGCTAAGGCTGTGAAGGAAGTCAAGGCCGGTAAGATTGAGTACCGTCTCGATAAGACCAACATCATCCACTGTCCCATTGGTAAGGTATCCTTTGGCCCCGAGAAGCTCGTTGAGAACTACAATGCTCTCATGGGTGCCATTATTAAGGCGAAGCCCGCGGCTGCGAAAGGCCAGTATATCCGCAGCTGTGTCGCAGCTTCTACCATGGGTCCCGGTGTCCGCATGAACACCGCCAAACTAGCATAAGTTTTTTCATATCTTACAAAAGGGGGGCTTCTGCCCCCCTTTTTGATTTCCCCTTGCAGGGACGCACCTGCGGTGGGCGCGCCTGGCGGCGCGGAACGTTTGATTTCAGCTATTCCATAGCTGGTAGATTTGAACCCCCCATTTTCTCTTTTTCTTGGCGAAGAAAAAGAGAAAACGGGCCGTTCACGGTCCAAAAGAGAAAAAGACGCCCCTGCGGGGGCGTTAAAGGCCC
>JAAWGR010000137.1 GCA_022795445.1 Oscillibacter sp.
GGTGACCACAGAGTTGATGTAGGAATACCGCTGGTTGGTGATGATGCTCTCGGCGTCGTCGTCCAGCTCCTTCTCGCAGTCGGCGATGTGCTGTTCCAGATGAGCATTCAAATCGGCGGAGAGGTTCAGTTCCTCCAGAACCTTCTCATCCCGCTCAAAAATCTTGATGGCGTACCAGCGGAGATAGCCCTCCGATACCTTACCCTGGATGGATTCCTCAATGTGGGCCAGGGCGTGTTCCACGCTGCCGGTGAACACATGGGGCAGCTCCCCGGCCTGCTTCCTCTGGGCCATGGCCACGGCTTTTTCCGCCGCCGCCATGCCGCCCTCGCCCTTGAGGGCGCTCATCTCCACCACTTCACAGCCCAGGGCCTCGCCCAGTTTATTGAGGTTGATGGCGTCGCCGTTTTTCCGTACCAGGTCGATCATGTTCACTGCTACCACCACAGGCAGCCCCAATTCAATGAGCTGGGTGGTGAGGTAGAGGTTGCGCTCAATGTTGGTCCCGTCCACGATGTTGAGGATGGCGTCCGGCTTCTCGTTCACCAGATACGACCGGGCCACTACTTCTTCCAGCGTATAGGGGGATAGAGAATAGATGCCGGGCAGGTCCTGGATGACCACATCCTTGTGGCCCTTCAAGCGGCCCTCCTTCTTCTCCACCGTCACACCCGGCCAGTTGCCCACGTATTGGCTGGATCCGGTGAGGGCATTAAACAGGGTGGTCTTGCCGCAGTTGGGATTGCCCGCCAGGGCAATTTTGATGTCCATTTCGATTCTCTCCTCTCAAATGTTAGATTTGGCTAACTTGTGGCCGGGAAATTTCAGTTGACCTCAATCATCTCCGCATCGCCCTTGCGGACAGACAACTCGTAGCCCCGGACGTTCAACTCCATGGGGTCGCCCAAGGGGGCCACCTTGCGGACGAAAATCTCCACGCCCTTGGTGATGCCCATGTCCATGATCCGGCGCTTCACCGGGCCTTCGCCGTGGAGCTTTGCCACGGTCACGGTTTCGCCTACCTTCACATCTTTCAATGTTTTCATGTCTGCTCTCCTCCTTTTTGGTTCTAAAGAAGCTGTTTTCATAACCGGGGGATGGTGGCTGGGCGCAGGATTTTGCCGCCAGACAAGACAATTCTGCCAGAATTCTGACGGATTCCAAAGAAAATTGGCGCGGTATCGTGGGAAAAGACAAGTTCAGACGCCATTCAACGGTTGTGAATACAGTTTCCTAAACCATAATGCGGTTTGCCATTGTCCTGTCCAGCGCGATGCGGCTGTCTTTCACCTGCACGATCAGGTTCCCTCCGATTTCGCTGACCACCGTCACATCGCTGTCCACCACAAAGCCCAGCTCCGCCAGATGCTGGCGCACCTCGTCCTTGCCGGAGACTTTGCGGACCGTGACCGTCTCTCCGGCCTTTGCCATTGTCAGCGGCATCATTTCCTCGCCTCCCTCCAGGGTGCGGTTAGTAAACTCTAACCTCGAAATCGACCTTAGTTTACTACCGCTAACCGCCATTGTCAAGGCCCTGTTCCGAAAAACTTGCTTTTTAAGTTAGAATCTGCTAACCTATGCACAGGGATTTCCGTGAGAGGAGGAATTTTTGTGAATATCCACGAATCTGCCAGGGACTATTTAGAGGCGATCTTAAAACTCCGGGAAGATCACGGAATGGTGCGCTCCATTGATATTGTCCATGAATTGGGCTTTTCCAAGCCGATATGCTCCCCATAGAGTAGACAAAGCGAGAAAAACCGCACACTACTCAGCGGGGAGCATTATTATGGCATCGATCAGTGTGAAAACGAAAATTCAAGCAGTGGAACAGTACTATGCCGGAGCCGGAAGCCTCAATCAAATTGCAGAAAGATTTGGAGTACACCGCAGCACATTGCAGAAATGGCTGCTGAATTATGATCTGTTTGGTGAGGAGGGGCTGCGCCATCGTGCAGGGAATCATCACTATCCAGCAATTGTAAAACAGCAAGCGGTAAAATTATACCGGCCTGGAGGGATTGGCCAGCGGCCATCATTCTACCAGGCTCGCCGCAGAGAACCGGCGCCTGCGGGCAAATAACCTGGAATTAGATATGGAGCCGGCGGTACAGCAGAAATATCAGCAAATCTGCTGGTGCATGGATCAGCTGCCAGACTTCAGCGGAGTGCGTCATGAAGCAGCCTATCAGACCGTCAAGGAATTGCATGAAGCGTATCATTGGCCTGCGTACAAGCTTTGCTCCGTAGCGGGCATCAGTCGGGCAGGGTCTTATAAATGGCCCAGCCGAACGGCAAGATCCAAGCAGCTGGAAGATGAACGGCTGGCGCATCGGATCGGTGAGATATACCAAAACCAACGCGGCGTTCCCAGTTACCGGCAGATGCAGATTATTTTGGAGCGGCGGTATGGAGTGATGTGTAATCTGAAGAGGGTACAACGGCTCATGCGGATTCTCGACCTTCGCTCTGTATACAGGAGGAAAAAGCGAACGCGCAGGAAGAAGCTCCCCATGGAATATCTTGCGGAAAATATCCTGGATAGAAGCTTTACAGCAAAGGAACCCAATAAAAAGCGGCTGACAGATGTAACAGAGTTCAAATATGGGATGGGCGGAAAAGTCTATTTGTGTGCAATCTTGGACTTATACGGAAGAAATATTGCGGAGTTCGCATTAGGTCAGAGGAATAATATTGCGTTGGTGTTTGAAGCCTTTGGTCAGGTGTTTCAACGGTATCTTGATGCGCGTCCATTGGTCCACAGTGACCGGAGCACTCAATATACCAGCCGCACCTTTCGAAAGAGAATGAAAGAAACTGGAATCTGCCAAAGTATGTCTCGTCCAGGCAAATGTCTGGATAATGTGCCTATGGAGGGTTTGGGGGGGATTTTGAAATCTGAGCTGTACTACTTGTATCATTTTGATGAGTATGATCAGCTTTGTGATGCGATTGCTCCATACATTCACGTTTACAAGCGGGGAACGATTCATGAAAGCAGGAGACAACAAGGAATTTTGACAGAGGACGGCAAAATCCTACGGGCCGCTCTCCTTCCGGCTGGCAGAGCGCGTCGGTCCGTGGGAGGCCACGGATTTCTCAGAAAATATGATCGCGGAGGCCGGGAAACAGGCCCAATGGACAGCGGAAGGGTTTGAACGGCTGATGAACCGCCTCGCCCTTTCCGAAGAAGGGGCAAAGGGGCTGGTGCGGGCTGGTGCCCCCTGCACAGTGGCCGGCCTGGTCCGGCGCATTGCTTGCTGCTACTATTTGTCACTGACATGCGGATTGTGGCTTTGAATTAGACAGGATAAATTCAAGGCGCTGCTTGAGTCTTTTCGCACAAATCAACCAAAGTAAACTGGGTTAGGTAATCGGAGATCACCTTATCCAGCCCCTGCCATAGTGGGAGCGTTCGGCAGCTATTGCTCCGTGGACAGACGTTCTGCCCTGATTCCAGGCAGGCAACGGGGGCCAGCGGCCCCTCCATCAGTTCAAGGACAGACTTCACATTGTACTCATCCGGGGCGCGGTTTAGCCGGTAGCCCCCGCCTTTTCCCCGCAGGGCGGTCAGCAGTCCGCCTTTTACCAGTTCTTTCACCACGATTTCCAGATACTTTTCCGAAATCTCCTGGCGGACGGCCACATCCTTCAATGGCACAAACCCATCTCCCTGATGCTCCGCAACATCC
>JAAWGR010000030.1 GCA_022795445.1 Oscillibacter sp.
AAAAATCCCCCGCGGGGCGTCTTTTTCTCTTTTGGACCGTGAACGGCCCGTTTTCTCTTTTTCTTCGCGAAGAAAAAGAGAAAATGGGGGGTTCAAACCCACCCGCTATGGAACCGCTGAATCCAACGCACCGCGCCGTGAGGCGCGCCCACCGCAGGTGCGCCCAGCATTGCTGGGAAGCAATAAAAGGGGAAAAATTTCATTGGGAGTGAAAAAAAGGGGGATGCTGGTGCGTGTTGATAGTGAAGGGAGTGAGGAGCTTGGTTCCGTTTGGTACCGATGAAACCATCCGCCGGGTTGTGGCGGAATACAGTCCTATGCTGCTGCGCCTTGCCTGTACCCGTCTCCGCTCAACGGCCGACGCGGAGGACGCCGTACAGGAAACCTACCTGCGACTGTTAACTACACAGCCAAAATTCCGGGACGCCGCCCACGAAAAAGCCTGGCTGATCCGCACCACCCTTCACCGCGCAAGCGATATCCGCCGGGAGGCGGAACGCCGCAACGTCCCCTTTGAGGAGGCCGTACAAGCCGCCGTGACCGAAGATTCCCACAGCGGCCTCTTAGACGCTGTACGAGCGCTGCCGGAAAAATACAGCGCCGTCATCCACCTCCACTATTACGAGGGGTACACCATCAAAGAAATCGCCAAACTGCTGGGCCTGCCCGCCGCAACGGTAGGCACCCGCCTGGCCCGCGGCCGGGAGCGGCTGCGGCAGCTGCTGAAGGAGGATCTATCATGAACCGGGAAACCTACCGCGACGCTTTCGATTCCCTCTCCTTTTCCGCCGGGTTCCAAGAGCGGACGGCAGACCTGCTGTGCCAACGCGCCCGCAAACTGGAAAAGGAGCGTATGGAAATGAACCTTAACAAAACGAAAAAACTGGCCATCTTAGCCGCTGCCTGTGTTGCCCTGCTGGTGGTATCGGTTTCCGCCGCTGTGCTGCTGCTGTCCCCTGCGGAGGTCGCAGAGCTGCACGACCAGCCTTTGCTGGCGGAAGCCTTCAAAAGAGATGGGGCCATCCTGCTGAACGAAACCGTGGAGAGCGGCGACTATGCCATTACCCTCTTGGGCCTGGTCTCCGGGGAAAATCTGGACGTCTTGAACCAAGACCTGGACGCTGCCCACACATATTCAGTCCTGGCCCTCCAGCGCCTGGACGGTACGCCGCTGGAAACTCAAACATTCGACCTCGTCCGCTATACCATGACCCCCCTCGTGGCGGGCTACGCCCCTACAGCCGTCAACAACTGGACGCTGAACGCCGGGGCCCACGGCTGCGCCAAGGACGGCGTATACTATTACCTCCTGGACACCGCGAGCATCGAAATGTTTGCCGACCACACGGTCTATATGGCCTTCTATGAGGGCGGCGCACCCAGCAGCTCCATCTTCACCGTAGCAGACGACGGAACGATTGCTTTTGCGGAGGACTTTGACGCCGTACAAGCGCTCTTTACCCTCCCGCTTGACGCCTCCAAGGCGGACCCCGCAGCAGCAGACGCCTTTGTCGAAAGCACCGGCCTGAACAACTGGAGCAACGAGCACAGCGGCGGGTTTGACGCCAGCCTCCAGGAGAACGGGGACGACAGTCAGATGCTCCTCATCACCCCCGCGGGAGAGGAAGGTTTGACAAATCCCCCCTTCACCGCCGAACAATTCGAAGTATATCTCCGCTCTGAACGGGAACGCCTTCAGGCAGAGGTAGAAAACGGCGCCCTTTCCCAGGAACTGTGCGACCAAACTATCCAGGAACTGGAGGACGTCCTTGCGGGTATTCGGAACGGCTTTGTCGTTGCAGTTCTCCTGGATGACGGCTCCCTGTTTGTCGGAACCGCCTCAGAAGACGCCCAGGCAGACTATCAGCAAACAGAAACCAATATTTTAGCAACCATCCACTGAGCAAACCAGCAAAAAGCCGGGTTCCGTCAGGAACCCAGCTTTTCTGTTTTCTGGAAGCGACGTATACCGGCGGGCCCTAAGAACGGTATAACGGCGTCCTTTATGATCCCACAACATTCTGCGCAAACCGGCTGAGGATAACGGCCACCTGTGCCCGTGTAGCGTTCCCGGCGGGGGAGAGTGTCGTGGTGCTGGTGCCGTTGATCAGCCCCTGCGCATTGGCCCACTGGATGGGCTCCACGGCATAATTCGCGATCTGTGCGGCGTCCGTGTAATGGTTCAGATCCGCCCGGGCGCTGACGTCCCGGCCCTTGTATGCGGCATAGCGGTAGAGGAACGCCGCCATTTGTTCCCGGGTAATGGGGTTATTGGGGCGGAAGGTTCCATCGGTATAGCCGTTGAGGATACCGTTCGCCGCTCCCCAGGCGACCGCAGACGCATAGTAAGCTGTCGGCAGTACGTCGGTAAAGTTGGACAGCCCAAAGGCGGGAGATCCCTCCAGCCGGTAGAGGATGGCGACGATCATCCCCCGCGTGGTGGTTGTGTTCATCGTGAACGTAGTCGTTGTAGTGCCATTCATCAACCCCGCCTCGTAGACGTACCGCACGGCATCATAACACCAGTCTGTGGGAGAAACATCGGTAAAGGGCAGAGGCGTTTCTCCATTGCCGGGAACAAAGCGGGCTTCCAACTCTACATCCCAAGCCGGCATAGTGAAGGTGTACCGGCGGCTCCCAGTCCCGGTGAGGGAGACCGCACGGCCCCGGCTGTCCTTGGCGGTAAGGCGGTCAAGGACATATCCGGCATCCGGCACAACGGTTACAGTGACGGTCTCCCCCTCCTTCGCGGAAACAGGGCTGACCTCCACCTCTCCGTGTTCTGCCGCTAGGGCGCGAACGCGGTGGGTTTCTCTACCCTCATCCAGGGCAACGCTGACTTTGCCGCCGCTGTCAAGCGTTTCCAGGTTCCGGTCCAGGAGGATAAGGCTGGCCTGGTTCGGCATCCCGCAGCGAACGCCCGGTTCCAATACGCCCAGCCGCAGGGTATTGCCATCGTTGAGCACACCGTCCTCTGCGCAGAGGTAAATGGTAACGGTGGTTTCTTTGCCGCGGACCTCCACATGGCAGTCTGGGCTGTACGCCCCTTTCACATCAGAGGAAAACACCGCACCCGGGCATGCGCTGTCCAGGACGAATTCCGCCTGAAGCGCGTAAACCTTATCCGTCAGGTTTTCCAAAGTGAGCAGGATGCTCTCCCCATCGTCCTGGTACGTCAGAACAGGGGCGCTCTTGGCCGCCGCCGTTACCGGCAGCGTCCAGAGCAGGCACAGGGCCAGCAGGCCCGTTATCATACGCTTCATTCGCCGTCCTCCAATACGATCACAGGCAGGTCCGCCCCGCCGGGCGTGTTGATCCAAAGGGTCTCTGCCGTCACCCGCTGGCTGTCCGCAGCGTCCGGCAGGTCCGTCCGGGAGAGGACCGCCCGCATCTCGCTGGGCAGCAGGCTCACGGCGCTGCAATTGCTCTCCGTGCCTTGCAGCTCGGCCTCCCGCTGGACATTGGGGATGAAAATAAAGATGCCGTCGCTGATATCGCTGACTTCCCCGTCCTCGGGGATTTCCGCAAACAGCAGGGCCGTGCCGTCCAGCCAGCGGGTGGTTACTGTCTCGGCAACGTCTCCCGCGCCGCTGTCTCCATCGGTAAGGACTGCCTGGGTAAAGCGGCCCTCAATTTTCACCGTCTGGTAAACGGGGTCGCCCCGGTAAGTACCAGTGATGATCAGCGTCCCGGCGGGGATGCTTCTTCCTTCGCCATAGGGATAATCCGTTTGCAGTACACCCACGGAACCAGCTTCCAGGAACGCTACGTCATCCCCGGCATAGCTGAGCAGCTGGATGTCGCCGTCCGGCACCGATTCCGGTATGCCAGTGATGGTGACGGTCTTGGCGTCATACGTCCAAATCCGGGTATCCTTACCCTCCGTTCCGGGTTTCCAGAAGTAGACAAGATAACTGTCTTGATCGTCCGCCGCCTGGTTTCCCTGATCAAAACTCCCCGTGCGGGCGGTGACGGCGCCGCCGTCCTGGGAGGCAATGGCAACGGAGTATTCCCCAGCAGAGGGCCGGGCCGCGCCGGTGATTTTCAAACCGGAAACCGGTGTTTCGGTTTGCAGGGTAATGATCACTGCATCCCCCTCCCGCATTATGGCGTATTCGCTGGCGGGGACCACCTTGTCATAGGCAATCCGCAGTTCTTCAGTTTCAGCGGAGGCAAAGCAGTTCCCCAGCACGTCGTAAGCCTTGACGCTGTATGTATACGTCCGGTGGTTCGCAGAACCAATCACATCTGTATAGCTCCCCTCCGCAGTGAAGCCAATGGGTACGCCGTTCCGCAGGATTTCATAGCCCTGCAAGGTTCCCTGGGTGAGGTTTGCGGCAATGGTGAGGGTGACTTCCTTCTCATTTTCCAACGCTGCGGAGACCGATACGCTGCCTGCCGCTTCGGCTTGTCCTGCCAGACGCGCCCGGCGGCTCTGGTCGTTCAAGTACCAGACTGCCCGGTCTTCGGCGGGATAGTTGGCTAACGCCGTCTTTGTGCTGTCGCTGAGGACCATCCCCCAGCGGGTGAAGAATTCGGTCAGGTTCCGGTCCGCAACGGCGGAGGCCGTCAGCGCAGCCCGGTCCGCATAAGCGGAAGCGCCGTTGAAATACGTCCCAGCTTTCCACGCCTTAAAGAAGCGGTTGTAGAAGTCCATGGGGCTGTCTCCGCCATCGTAGGCCAGATGGAGCTGCCAATAGAGGCCCAACTGGACAAACACATCGTTGGAATCGCCGGGGTAGCCTTGGGCAACTTTCGTAAAGATCCCGTTATATTTACCGCTGGCTTCCAGGCGGGAGGTCAGGGTGTTCTGCTTTCCGTCGTAGGTCTGCACCATAAGGGAATAGAGGTTGTTCGTGATTTCGGCCTTGCCGAGCTTGTCCATATTATGGCCGATCTCATGGGCGATGCCCCAGCCAAAGAGCTGGTTTGCTGCGGCAGCCGCGTCAAGGGACACGATAGGCTTACCGCAGGCCATGCCGCCGCAGGAGCCGTACCCTATGCCGACATGGTTCCCCGCGGCGTACATAAACGCGCCGCTGAACATCTGCATACAGCGGATATTCTGCCGGGTCTGCATGTCGTTCCTGGCATAGGTGTTGTCAATGCCCTGGGTGGTGTTGCAGATATGGAGCAGGTCCTCCCAGGCCAGGATGCTTTGATACAGCGTCTCGGCCCGCTCGGCCTGGCTCCTGCCGCTGCCGTCGAGGATGGCTGAGGCCGGCATGGAGAGCAGTACCGTCGGCGTTGCGATCTCTGTGACGTTGAGGCAGTTTGTGGTCCGGTTGCTGCTGTTGATGCCCTGGGCGGCAACATACGCCTCCAGTTCGCCCATATAGGCGGCTACGGCGTTCCGGTTTTCGGTTTCACTCTGCCGGTACCAATCGGAAACGTCCAGGGCAGGGATATCCACTGCCCGCCGCACATGCAGCCGGATGCTTTCCGGCGCAGTACCGCTGTAGGTAATGTACAGGCTGCCGCCTCTGGGGGTATTTTGACTTCCAATCTGCGGGATGGTCAAAACATTCCGCCCATTTTCCAGCGTCCCAACCTGGGCGCGCCATGCGGAGGCCTCGGCATTGAACTGGGTGGCATAGACGGCAACCGTCTGCCCGGCGGGGATGCCGCTGGCATAGATGGTAATTTCCTCTTTGGCCTTCGCCGCTGCCCCAAGGGGCTGGAGGTCGCTGCCGCTCTGACCGTATTTTGCGTTGTCTGCGGCGGCGCTGCGGGAGTCGATCCCCTCCACCACGACGCCGCGGCTGGAGCCGCTGAGAAGTTCCTCTGCCAAATCCAGTTCATCCGCGAGGGTTTCCAAATTGAGGTAGTAGTTCTGCTCGTCGCTGTTGAGCCGTGCCCGCAGGGTATCGATCTCGCTTTGGGTCACGCCGGACCGCAGAGACAGCCGCAGGCTGTCGGCAAACAGGCCGCCGATATTGTCTGGCAGGCAGTGGGCGGGATCGTATTCCATAAACATCAGCTCGGAGAGGCTTACCGCCGTATAGGCAACCTGTTCAATGGTAATGGCAATCTTCACCACATCCGTCACCGGCTCGAAGGGCAAGACGGCAAATTTGGTAACAGCAGGATTGTTCCGGACGCTGAGCCAGGTGTTGACATCAGAGGCGCTGCCGCCCTGGGCAGGACTGGGCGCAAGGAGCGTGCCGGGGCCATCGAGGTCGTCGCCGTCCCGCCAGATGGTAACGGTGTAAACCCGCAGGTTAGAAGGATAAGCGCCGTCCAGGCGGGGCACCCAGATCACGCTGCTCAGGTCCACAGGCCGCTTGAACGTCGCCAGGACCTGTTTATTGTCCCACCAATTGCCATCGCCGTAAGAATGGGAGGTCCAATGGGTGCTGAAATCTCCGTCAGCCATATTCTCCGCCCGGAACGGCTTATCTGCGGTGTAGGAGCTGGGGGAGACGTTGTTAGCGTTTGCCAGCCAGACCTTTTCGATGTCCTCCCAGTCGATCACACCCTCGGTTGGAATCCCTTCCGGACGACTGTAATCCACTGCCTGGGGCGTCCCCTCCGCAATGCGGGACTTGCCGCTGACGCCGACGGCATTTCCTGCGACAAGGTAAATGGAATACTGGACGCCATTGGTAAGGCCGGTCAGGGCGGCGCTGGTTCCGGAAATCCGTCCTTCCCACTGGCTGTAGCTGCCGGCGGTTTCCGGTTTATAGTAAAGTTCGTAGTATGTCGCCGTTTTCACCGCCTTCCAGGAAACGCGCAGCGCGCTGTCCAACTCGCTGACAGAAATCATGTCTGGCGCATTAGGGGCCTTGGATGGCTGGGGCTCGGCTTCCACCGCCGCCGACGTCTTTCCCTCCCACGTCCCATCCACAGGCGTGACAGTGAAGCAGTAGACCTTCAAATTTTCCAGCCCGGTAACATCCGCCCGGTTGATGTTTACGCGGAGGGATTTTACGGCGGCAGAATCCTCTTTGGGCCAATAGTCGACGCGGTACCCGGAAACATTGGGCAGTTCGCCCCAGCGGAGGCTGACGCGCCCGTCACCGGCTTCGGCGGTGAGGTTCCGGATCTCGCTGCTGGGCTGCACGGGATTCTCCGGCACGATTTCCCGGAGGAATTGGATGGATTCTACCGCCGCATACTCGCCGCCCTCGGTACGGGTAACGGTGACGGTGACTTCCTTCACAGCAACACGCTTCCCAAGGGAAATGGTGATCACGCCGCTGCCAGGAACTGCACTGATGGCATGGATATTGTCCGGGAGGGTGTTGTCAAAGGAAACCTCCTCAGACCCGCCGTCGGCATAGGTGACTTTGACGGTTCCTTCCAAGATTTTGCCGGGGCCTTCGAGGGAGCGGATTTGAATCTGTTCCATCTCCACTGCCTCCGCCAGAACAACGGAGAACCCCACCGGCCCATTGGCGGCGGAGAGCATAACAGGGTTGCCGTTGTTCCGCAGAAGGTCGGCCAAATTGCCGGAGAGCACGGTTACGCCGCTGTCCAGGCGTATGGCGTCCTCAGAGACCGTCAGCAGGGTGGTATCCCGGACTTCGGCCTGTCCGGAGGCGTTCAGGTTTCGGCTGACGGCAGCCAAGTCATAAATATCAATGCTTCCGTCGCTGTTGAGATCATATTGCTCCAAATCCCCCCGGTTTTTGGAACCGAGGGCGTCGGATAGCCGGTCACGGTCGCGGCTGTCGACGCGCCCGTCGCCGTTGAAATCGCCCAAGGTAAAGGTGGCATCGCCCGTACCGAGGGTGATGTGTTGGGAGAACTGGTCCAAGGTAAGGTTTTGGGTGAAGGACCGGTAACCTCTGCCATCAAAGCGCAGGGCATAGCGGCCCTGTGCGAGTTCGCCGAAGGTAAAATCCAGATACCCGGGCCAGTTCCCGCCGCCCAGCTCACCGCCGTCCTGGTTCCGCAGGGAAACCGTGCGGTTCCCGGCGCTGGAATCCTCCCGGGTCAGGTCCAGGTCCCATAAGTCCTTTCCGTCCTGGACAAGGGTCACACGTAAGTCCCGTGCCCGCAGGGTATCCAAATTCTGAGGATAATCGATCCGGACGGTGCCGGAAATACTGCCGGTGACAGTGGGTTCCTCCGCCTGCGCCGCGGGAAGGGCAGGAAGCAGCAGCGCCGCCGATAAAAGCAGCGCCGTCAGCCGTTTGGGTAAACGCATAAGAAGCACGTCTCCTCTCAAATGTGCCGCGAGGGGCGGCGTTTGGTGTCGAATGAGAAAATTATAGCAATTCCGCCCGTTTTTGGCAACTGTCTTTTTTGCAGGCGCTCCTTATCTGGCATCTGTACATGGAAAAACGCACTGGGCAAGCTGTCCAGGGCGGAGGGTATATTTAGGGATTGTGCCGCCAGATGGCCCGCCGCTTCCAGATGGACGGGGCGAACAACAGGAGCATCGGAAAAATTTCCAAGCGGCCCACGAGCATATCGAAGGAGAGGAGAAGTTTGGAGGCGTATGAAAAATGGGAGAAGTTACCCATTGGCCCAACCAGCTCCAAACCGGGTCCGATGTTATTCATACAGGAGATGACGGCGGTGAAGGTGGTAATGAGGTCGAACTGTTCCAGGGAGAGCAGGAGGAAGGAAGCGGTCAAAATCAGCAGGTAGACGGAGAGGAAATGGTGGACGCCGCGGACATTCCGGTCGGTAAGGGGCTTGCCCTCGAAGTGGATGGGGGAGACGGCGTTCGGGTGGAGCATCTTGCGCATATCGCCCCAGGAGGCCTTGAGGAGGATCACGATCCGGGCGACCTTGATGCCGCCGCCGGTAGACCCGGCACACGCGCCGATGAACATCAAAACAGCCAGGACTCCTTTGGAGAAGGTAGGCCAGAGGTTAAAATCGACGGTAGCATATCCGGTGGTGGTGATAATAGTAGAGACCTGGAAAAAGGCGTGGCGGAGACTTTCGAGGAAAGAGCCGTACATGTGGAGGACGTCCACCGCGATGGCC
This sequence comes from Oscillibacter sp., assembly GCA_022795445.1. Taxonomy (GTDB): domain Bacteria; phylum Bacillota; class Clostridia; order Oscillospirales; family Oscillospiraceae; genus Oscillibacter. The sequence goes on from JAAWGR010000030.1 coordinate 8,944, forward strand.
AGCACAGCGGTCGCGACAATAAGGAAGTAAACCCGCAGTTCCTCAGAGCAGAACACATCCCGGAAACGCTTGATCAAGAGGAAGTAGTAAAGGTTGAAGTTCACGCCGAACAGGAGCATAAAAATGCCAATCACAATGTCAAAATAAGGGTTGTCGTACGCTCCGACGCTGAGATTGCGGCAGCTGAAGCCGCCGGTACCCGCAGAACCGAAGGAATGGATGCAGGCGTCAAACAAGGGCATCCCGCCCAGGCAGAGGAGGACGATTTCCACCACCGTCATGGCAAGGTAGATACCGTATAGGATTTTAGCGGTGTCGCTCATGCGGCTCACCAGCTTGCCGACGGACGGCCCCGGCATTTCCGCCCGGAGGAGGTGCATTCCATGGCCGTCGGTCATGGGGAGCATGGCCATAACGAATACCAGCACGCCCATACCCCCCACCCAGTGGGTAAAGCTGCGCCAGAACAGGCCGCTTCGGGTCAGGCTCTCCACCTCGGTCAGGATTGTGGCGCCGGTAGTGGTAAAGCCGGAAACGGTTTCAAAGAACGCGTTGATCAGGTTGGGGATATCGCCGGAAATCACGAAGGGCAGCGCGCCAAATAGGGACATCCCCACCCAGGCCAGCGCCACCACAGCGAAGCCGTCCCGGGCGTAGAGGGCGGTCTGTTTGGGCTTCCGGCCCAGGAGCAGTCCGGCAAGGCCTAACGCCAGCATAGCCCCCAGGAAGGGGATGACCGATTCGCCGTACACCAGCGCCGCGCCCAGAGGCAAGAGCATTAACACCGCCTCTGTCCAGAGGATGCGGCTGATGACGTAGCTGATCATTTGATAATTCAAAAGGGTTCGCCGCCTTTACTGCAAAATGTCCGTAAGGTCCTGGAGGGTCTTGTCGGTGGTGACAACAATCACATCGTCGTAGGGGTTCAGAGCGTCCCCGCCGGAGGGGATGAGGATTTTGCCGTTCTGCCGGACGATGCCCGCCAAGAGGAGGCCGTTGCGGAGCTTCAGGTCTTTCAGCGGGATGCCGATAAACGGCGCGCCGGCAGGGACGCCAAACTCCAAGGCCTCCACCTCGCCGTCGACCAGCCGGTGGAGGGTCCGGATTTTCGCGCCGGAGGCGTTCTCCATGGCGCGGACATACTGCACAATCAGCTCCGTCGTGGTAAACCGGGCGGAAACCACGCTGTCGATCATGCCGTTGGACACTAAGTCCACCAGGGACTTGCGGTTGATTTTCGCCACGACTTTGCAGCCGTCGGACTGCCGAGCGGCACAGATGGACATAAGGATATTGGCCTCATCGATGCCGGTGATGGCGACAAACGCGTCGGTCTGTCCAATGCCTTCCTCATGAAGCAGGTCGGTGTCCGTGCCGTCACCGACGATAACCAGAGCTTTGGGCAGCTGCTCGGCCATTTGGATGCAGCGGCGCTCATCCCGGTCGATGATTTTTACGGCCATGCCCATTTTCAGCAGTTCCGACGCCAGATAGTAACAGATCTTGCTGGCCCCCACGATCATGACGGAGGAGGCCTTGTTCCGGAAGACGCCCAGCTGCCGGAAGAATTGAGCCAGCTGTTCCGGGGAAGAGGTCAGGTAAATTTTATCCCCGCTCCGCAGCACAAAGTCGCCGGAGGGGATGATGGTCTCCCCCTGGCGGGAAACCGCGCAGATGAGCACCCGGACGCGGACGCTCCGGTAGAGGTCCACCAGCTGTATGCCGTCCAAGGCGGAGTTTTCCGGCAGACGGTATTCCACCAGCTCCAGCCGTCCTTTGGAGAAGGATTCCACTTTCATGGCCGCAGGGAAACGCAGTACCCGGGCGATCTCCCGGGCGGCGGCGCGTTCGGGGTTGATGGCCATGGAGAGGCCCAGCTCCCCCCGCATGAAGCGCAGCTGTTTTTCATATTCAGGGTTCCGGATACGGGCGATGGTATGGCGCACGCCCAGCTTTTTGCCCACAAGGCAGGCAAGGATGTTCAGCTCATCGCTGGAGGTAGTGACAATGAGGAGCTCCGCCTTGTCCACCTCCGCCTCCTGCTGCACGGCGTATACTGCGCCGTTGCCGCAGACGCCCATAACGTCGTAGATATTGATAATGTTTTCAATCAGCTTCTGATCCTGGTCAATAACGGTGACGTTGTGCCCATCAGCGGAGAGCTGCTGCGTCAGGGCCAGCCCCACCTTGCCCACGCCTACGATGACGATCTTCATATCGGCCTCCCAGCGCCGGAAGCGGCGTTTTTTGTTTGTTTCACGAAATCTTTACCGATTATAGCGGAACTTCTGCCGAAATGGAACCCCCTCCCGGCAAAATTTTGCATCTCTTTCCCGTTTCCTGTCCTTTTGCGCGGGTCTTCCGCCTTTGTCAAACGGTCCCGCTGGTTATTTGACCACATTTCCATACACAACGTGCTCTTTGTGGTATTGAAGGAATGCCTCCTTTGAAAAATCCGGCAGACATCCGAAGTCCTCCATCATCAGCTTGATCAAAGCAGCGGTTCTTGCCTGGGTATTGATGCTTTTGGCTGGATGGAACACGATATCCGTAAAATAATTATATCCCAAAATGGCCTGAAGGTCCTCCGCGGCAAGCGATTCCCTCACGGCGGCAACATATAAGTAATCGTAAAACGCCGTTTGCGGAAGCAAAGGAAACGGCTCGCCTTGATAGTAAAACGCCGTCAGGCGTCCGGAATTTTTTAACCGCTGGTCCTTCTTTGCCTCTTTCGGCGGGACCTCAAGCAGGTCCAGATACGGTCCGCCGTTTTCAAACACCTTGGCGCTTTGGAAGACATTCTCAAGGGCCGTATGATGGAGCATGAGGTTGAATGCACTCAGCCGGACGCCGAACGGTTCTTTGCTTTTCGTGCTGACCTCCAGCGGCCTGGCGTCTGCATCCGTCTCCCGTATCGCGGCATGCAGGCTTTCAATGGATTTTTGCTTTTGGGATACGGCAAACCCGGGGAACCATTCAAACGTGTACAGATTACTGACAACTTTCTTTTCACGATGAAAAAATGCAGGTCGTTCGGCCATTTGGTGCCTCCTATCCATGTGTTATGGCTTCAACTATATCACAGCGCGCTTCTGGATGCAAGGCGCAGTTCGTACTGCTGTTTCCAAACGCGGCGGCAGGAGACAGCGCTCCTGTCTTGCCGGGCCGCGCCCGGGCAGAATTGAAAAAACGAAAAAAAGATGCATAATTCCAATTTTGAGGGCAAGAATAAGGCTTGTACTCTTGAGAGCCGAGAGGAGGTGTGCTTCATGCAGAACAATAACAACCGTGAGAACAATCAGAACCAGAACGAGCGCAGCCAGAACCAGCAGAACGAGCAGCGCAATCAGAAGGAAAACCGCAAGTAAGTAAACGCGGTTTTTCAAAAAAGCCAGGCGGAAAGCTCCTCTGGAAGCCTTCCGCCTGGTTTTTCTTCCCGTTACCTCCCGTTCTCCAAATCAGCCGGGAGAACGACCTCCGACATCAGTTCCCGTCCCACAACGGTGAGCATTTCCTCCAGTTTTGCACAGTCCTCCGGGGAGAACTGCTCCTTAACCCGCGCCATGACGGTTTTGAGGTAATCGATGGAGAGGTTGTAGTAATCGATATATTTTTTGGTAACCTCCAAATGGTATTCCCGCCGGTCGTCCTCGGACTGCACCTTGCGGATATACCCTTTTTTTACGAGGCTGTTGACCTTATAGGCCGCGTTAGGGGAGGAGATACACATAAAGGTAGCGAATTCGTTGATGGTTGGGCTGCCCAGGGCCTGGATGGATTCCATACAGAAGGTTTCCACCGTCGTAAGGCTGGCCTCACGGTCCTGAAAACGCTTAAAAATCTCCTGATAAAAATGCAGTTTAAATTTTGTATACACACGAAAAAAAGCCTGTTCCAACATGATACCGCTTTCACCATCCCGCGTTTGTTTTTCCCATCATAACACGCCGGCGGGAAAATAGCAATTCAGGATTCCCCGCCGATGGCAAAGGTAATTTCCGCGGAAGCAGCGGTTTCGCCGTCCACAATGGCCACACACTCGCCCACGCCGATGTTTGCCCTGCGGCGGATGAGGCGGCACTCGATTTCCACCACGTCGCCCGGAACCACCTGCCGTTTGAACCGCGCATCCTTCACCCGGCCCAGGAAGGCCAGCTTCCCACGGTTTTCGGGCAGGAGCAGCACGGCCACGCCGCCCACCTGGGCCATGGCCTCGATCAGCAGTACGCCGGGCATGACGTGTTTTTGTGGGAAATGGCCCTGGAAAAAGGGTTCGTTGACCGTTACGCACTTGATGCCCTTGGCCCATTCTCCCGGTTCGCCGTCGACAATCCGGTCCACCAGGGCGAAGGGGTAGCGGTGGGGCAGGATTTCGGCAATCTGGTCAGAGTTTAACTGGATTCCCATACTTACGCCTCCCATTTCCGGAACAGCAGGCTTCCGTTGTGCCCGCCGAAGCCCAGGGAGTTGGACAGCGCGCAGCGCAAATCGGCCTCCCGCCCCTGGTTGGGCACTACATCCAGGTCGCAGGCCGGGTCGGGTGTCTGGTAGTGGATGGTTGCGGGGATGAAGCCATCCCGCAGGGCCAAGGCGGTAAAGATGGCTTCCACCGCGCCTGCCGCGCCCAGCATATGGCCAGTCATAGACTTGGTGGAACTGACCGCCAATTTTGCGGCATGAGAACCGAAGACCGTCTTGATGGCGGCGGTCTCCCCTGCGTCGTTGAGCGGGGTAGAGGTGCCGTGGGCATTGATATAGTCCACATCCTCCGGTTTTGCGCCGCCATCCGCAATGGCCATTGCCATGGCTTTTGCACCGCCGCTGCCGTCAGGCCGGGGAGCGGTCATGTGGTAGGCGTCACAGGTGACGCCGTAGCCGGTGATTTCCGCGTAAATGGACGCGCTGCGCTTCTTAGCGTGCTCGAATTCCTCCAAAAGCAGGACGCCCGCGCCCTCACCGAGGACAAACCCGTTCCGCTCCGCGTCGAAGGGGATGGAGGCTCGCGCCGGGTCGGTGCTCTGGGAGAGGGCCTTCATGGAAGTAAACCCGCCCACGGCCAGAGGGGTCATGGCGGCCTCCGCACCGCCGCAGAGCATCACGTCGGCATAGCCGTCGCGGATATAGTGGAAGGCGTCGCCGATGGCGTTGGTGCCTCCCGCGCAGGCCGTGACGGGACAGGAGCAGATTCCCTGGAAGCCGGCGTCGATGGCCACCCGTCCGGCAGCCATATTGCAGATGCCAGTGGGGATAAAGAAGGGGGATACCCGGTCCCATCCCTTTTCCAGGCCCCGGTCGTGTTCGCTCTCCGTAATGCCGATACCGCCGATGCCGCTGGAGACCATGACGCCGCACCGGTCCGGGTCGGCGTCTTCGACCTGGAATCCCGCCGAGGCCAGGGCCTCCCGGGCGGCGGCCAGGGCAAACTGGGTAAAGCGGCCCATCCGCCTTGCTTCGGCCTTGCCGAACAATTCTTCCGGCTGAAAGCCTTTGACCTCCGCGGACAGCTGGACCTTCATTCCGGCAGGGTCAAACAGGGTAATGGGGCCGATGCCGCAGACTCCGGCCCGAACGGCCTCCCAGCTCTCCACAGCGGTGAGGCCCACAGGCGTGACGGCCCCGATACCGGTGACGACAACTCTGCGTCGTTCCATAATGTTCTTCCTCCTTGTTTTTCACATGGACATCCCGCCGTCTACCGCCAGGACCTGGCCGGTGATATAAGCAGCCTCCTCACTGGCGAGGAAGGCCACAGCGTTCGCCACATCCTCCGCCGCGCCGGGCCGCCCTGCCGGGATGGAGGCCTGAATGCTCATCCGGGCCGCTTCCTGCATAACAGCAGTCATATCCGTATCAATAAACCCAGGGGCAACGGCATTCACCGTCACGCCCTTGGAGGCCAGTTCCTTTGCCAGGGATTTGGTCATGCCGACCACCCCCGCCTTGCTGGCGGCGTAGTTCACCTGTCCCGCATTGCCCCGCAGGCCTACGACGGAACTGAGGTTCACAATGCGTCCATACTTCTGGCGGATCATGGGCCGGGTCACGGCCTTCATGCACAAAAACGCACCCTTGAGGTTCGCGGCGATCACGGCGTCGAAATCCGCCTCCGGCATCCGCATCAGGAGGCCGTCCCGGGTAATCCCGGCGTTGTTGACCAAAATGTCCACCCGGCCAAATGTATCGGCCGTCTTCTTGACCAGCGCCTCCACCTGCGCGCCGTCCGACACGTCGCAGCGGACGGCCAACGCCCTCACGCCCAAGGCCTCCACGGCCTTCAGCGTCTCCTGTGCGGCGGTCTCGTTGCCCGCGAAGCACAGCGCGACGTTTGCGCCGCCCCGCGCCAGCTCCAGGCAGACAGCTCGTCCAATCCCCCGGCTCCCGCCGGTGACAATCGCCGTTTTTCCCTTGAAATTCATAGGCTCTCCTCCTTCTGCGCCCGTTCAGCAGCGGCTTGGGTTCTGCTTTCCCGCTCCTGTTCCTTCTTGGCGCACGCGGCATCCAAGGCGGCTTGCAGGCCCTCCACATCCGCCACAGTTTCCACCGCGCATACCGGAGTATCCGGCACGGTCTTTTTTGCAAACCCGCTCAGGGCCTTACCCGGGCCAATTTCCACCAACGCGTCGATACCAACTGGGCCAACGCTCATGTTCCGGATGCACTGCTCCATATACACACTGCTCTGCACCTGCCGGACCAGAAGCTGCGGAATATCCGTTTTCGGACCGGCGGCACGGTCGCCAAGGCAGTTGAAGAAAACGGGAATCTGCGGCTCCCGGAAGGCGATATCCTTAAAGTATTCCTGCAGCGCCTGCCCGGCGGGGGCCATCAGCGGCGTGTGGAACGGCCCGCTGACCTTCAGCGGCATACAGCGCCGCGCACCTTTTTCCTTCGCCAGTGCGGCAGCCTTTTCGACGGCCGCCTTCTCCCCGCCAATGACCAGCTGCCCAGGACAGTTGTAGTTCGCAATCGTCACCACGCCCAAATCCGACGCGGCCTCACAGGCGGCTCTCAGCGCCTCTTCTTCCAGGTTCAAAACGGCCATCATGGCGCTCTCCCGTCCCGCGGCAGCTTCTTCCATCACCTTTCCGCGGAACGCAACCAATCCTACGGCGGTCTCCGCATCAAACACTCCCGCCGCATGGAGGACGGAGTATTCGCCCAACGACAGTCCCGCCGCCGCTGCGGGAAGAATCCCCTTTTCCCGCAATACGGCCGTCAGCCCGGCGGCAAAAGCCACCATGCAGGGCTGGGTATAGCTGGTCTGGTTCAAAACCCCGTCAGGGTCCTGGAAGCATACCGTTTTCAAGTCAAAATACACCACTTTCGCCACGCGGTCGAACACCTCGCGGAAAGCTGGGTACGCCTCGTACAAATCCGCCCCCATTCCAGGGTGCTGGCTGCCCTGTCCGGCGTATAAAAAACCGCGCTTCATTGTGCCGCCCTCCATTCGTTCAAAATTTGTTCCATCTGCGCCTCCACGGTGGAGAGTGCGTTGACTTCCCCGGCGTTGGCTCCGCAGAAGAACAGGCCGTTCTCCCAATCGCCGTCCACAGCGGCGATCAGCGCCTTGGAGATACAGTAAGGTGCCGTTTTACAGTCGCAGGCGGAGAGGCACCGGTTGCAGCGGGTGATCTTCGGCTGCGCCCCAGCCTCCACCCGTTGGATGAGAGGACTTTGCAGGGCGCGGCCCGGCATACCGACGGGACTCTGCACGATGGTAATATCCTCCTGCTTCGCGTCCAGCAGCGCCTGTTTATAGCCGCCGCTTGCATCGCACTCCTCTGTGGCAATGAACCGGGTTGCAAACTGTGCCCCTGCCGCGCCTTCATCCATATAACGCCGCATTTCCGCGCCGTTTTTTACGCCGCCCGCTACAAACACCGGGATATCCCGCCGGTACTTCTCCCGGAATGGCCCCAACGCGTCCAACACCTCCCGCAGGAGGGCCGAAAGCGGCTTTGGACATCCGGCCTGAGCCTCCCTGGCATCCTCCGGGGAGAACCCCAGGTGCCCGCCCGCAAGAGGGCCTTCCAGGACGACGAAATCCGGCGCACGGCTGTAACGCCGGTCCCACAGCTTGCAGATCAGCGCCGCTGAACGTCCGCCGCTGACGACAGGAGCCAGCGCCGCGCTGCTCTCCGGAACCTCTGCCGCAATCTCAGGAAGATCCTTCGGGAGACCCGCGCCGCAGACGATGGCGTCCGCCCCCGCCTGGAGGGCCGTCCGCACACTGGCGGCGTACTGTGAGGCGGCGACCATGACGTTCACTGCCACCAGCCCCGCGCCCTTGGCGATTTCTTTTGCCCGATGGATCTGCCGGGTCAGCGCCCGGAGGTTGGCCTCGTTAAAATTGGTAGAAAAATCCGGCTCCCGGAACCCGCAGAACGCGGCGGAGATGGTCCCCATGCCGCCCTGTGCGGCTACAGCCCCGGCTAAACGCTCCAAGCTGACGCCAATGCCCATTCCTCCTTGCAGGATGGGGACATGCAGGGTCTTCCCCCCAATCGTCACGCCCATTCCCGGTCCACCATATCCAGAACGGCCTTTCCTCCGGCATACAATTCCTCGAAAATCTGCCGGACGGGCTTGATCTCATGAAGCAGGCCCGCCGTCTGGCCCAGCATGACGCTGCCGGTCTCCACATCGCCCTCCAGAACGGCGCGGCGCAATCCGCCCAGGGTAACGGTTTCCAGTTCTTCCAAGGACGCGCCCCGCTTTTCCATTTCCAGATATCTGCGGGACATTTTGTTCTTCAAAACCCGCACCGGCCCGCCGATGGAACGGCCCGTTACAATGGTGTCGCTGTCCTTGGCCTTCAGCACGGCTTGTTTATAGTTCTCATGGATGGGACATTCCCGGCTTGTCAGCAGGCAGGTGCCCACCTGTACGCCGCAGGCCCCCAAAGCCAGCGCCGCCGCCATCTGCCGTCCATCGGCGATGCCGCCCGCGGCAATGACGGGTATGTCTACCGCGTCGATCACCTGGGGCACCAGGGCCATGGTGGTCATCTCTCCCACATGTCCACCGGACTCGGTGCCCTCCGCGATCACGGCGTCCACACCGTAGCGGATCAGCCGCCGCGCCAGCACTGCCGCCGCAACAACTGGGATTACTTTGATTCCCGCTTCTTTCCAGGCAGGGATGTATTTCCCGGGATTTCCCGCGCCGGTGGTGACCACTTTAACGCCCTCCTCCAGGATAACCTGGGCGATGTCGTCCGCAAAGGGACTCATCAGCATGAGGTTGACGCCGAAGGGTTTATCGGTCAAGGACTTTGCCCGTTGGATTTCCTCCCGGAGGCGCGCCCCGTCCCAGCCGCCGGTAGCGATCATGCCCAAGGCGCCGGCATTGGAGCAGGCGGCGGCGAATTCACCGGTGGCGATATTGGCCATGCCGCCCTGGATAATCGGAAACTCCGTTCCTAGGATTTCATTCAGCTTTTTCATAGAAACTCCTTTATGCAAACTCGATCAAGCATCCTCCCCAAGTCAGCCCGCCGCCAAAGCCGACGGCCAGTACACAGCTTCCTGGGCCGATCTTTCCCTGTTCGTGCAGCTCGCTTAAAACCAGAGGGATGCTGGCGGCAGAGGTGTTTCCGTACTCGCCAATGTTCTGGTAGCACTTCTCCGGAGGAATGCGGCACCGCCGGAGGGCCAGGTCGATGATCCGGGCGTTGGCTTGGTGCAGAACGAAAAAGTCTATCTCATCAATGGTCTTTCCCGCCTTTTCCAGCACCTGCCCGATGCACCAGGGCACCGCCTCCACAGCAAACTTGAAAACCTTTGTGCCCTCCATGGAAATCAAGCTTCTCCCTCCTGTCTCCGCGCCAGGGACGTGGAGCAGAGTATCGTTTCCATGGCAGCCCACTACGGCAGAAATACTGGGGAATTCCGCCCGGCACTCCACTACAGCAGCCCCCGCGCCATCGCCAAAGAGGATGCATGTCCCGCGGTCCTCCCAATTGATCAGGCGGCTAAGCTGTTCCGCGCCAACGACAAGGCCGTACTTACGCGGGGCGGCGTTCAGCAGGCATTCCATAGTATGCAGGGCAAATAAAAAGCCAGTGCAGGCGGCGTTGAGGTCAAAGCAGGGGATGTCTTCCGGAAGCCCCAATTCCCGCTGTAACAGGCACGCCGCTGAGGGAACCAGCGTATCCGGCGAAAGTGTCGCCACAATGCAAGCGCCGACCTCCCCTGGCGTGATTCCGGCGCTTTCCAGCGCCTGTCGGGCGGCGGCGGCCGTCAGGCTGAGGAAGGTATCTCCCTCTGTGCTGTGACGGCGGTTCCGGATGCCGGTACGGCTGACGATCCACGCGTCGTTGGTATCCACCCGTGCGGCGATGTCCTGGTTGCTGACGATGGTATCCGGCACACCCCGCCCTGTGCCGCAAATCTTGATTCCGTTCATGTTTCCTCCTTGGCCGGGACGCCCAGCTTCCGGAATTTTTTGTACCGGGCGGCCTGGGGAAAGTTCTCTTTTAGCATCGCCGTCAAGTGTCGGCTGATAGCCCGGTCAACCTCCCGCATCGCTTGGGCAGGCGCTGTATGCGCCCCTCCTTCCGGCTCTGGGATCATGTCGTCGATGACGCCTAGCGGCAGGAGGTCTGCCGCGGTCAGCTTCATCAGCTCACAGGCTTCCTCATGCCGTCCCGAATCCCGCCACAGGATGGAGGCAAACCCCTCCGGCGAGAGGATCGCATACACGGCGTTTTCCAGCATCAGCACCCGGTCGGCAGCCGCCAGCGCCAACGCGCCGCCGCTGTTGCCCTCTCCGGTGATAATTGCCAAAACAGGGACCTTTAAGCGGCTCATCTCAAACAAATTCCGGGCGATGGCCTCCCCTTGCCCATGCGCCTCGGCTTCTAAGCCGGGGTAGGCTCCGGAAGTATCGATAAAAGTAATGACCGGACGGCGAAATTTCTCTGCTTGTTTCATCAACCGCAATGCCTTGCGATACCCTTCCGGGCTTGGCATCCCGAAATTGCAGCGGATGCTTTCCTCCGCCGTCTTGCCTTTCCGGGTGCCGATAACGGTCACAGGCCGCCCGTGGTACAGGGCCACGCCGCCCAAGATTGCCGGGTCTTCCCGGCAGAGGCGGTCGCCTTTCTGCTCAAAGAAATCGGTAAACAAGGCGCCGATGTAATCGGTAATGTTGGGCCGCTGCGGATTTCGGGCAATGGCAACCCGCTCCGCGGCGCTGAGTTTGCTCATGGGCGGCCTCCTTTCTCGTGCAGGCGCAGGAGCTGCGCAAGGGTATCCCGCATCTGGGCACGGGGGACAACGGCGTCCACAAACCCGTGCTCCTCCTGATACTCCGCCCGCTGGAACCCCTCCGGCAGGGTCTCGCCGATGGTCTGCTGGATGACCCGCGGCCCGGCAAAACCAATCAACGCTCCCGGCTCCGCGAGGATGATGTCGCCCAAGGATGCAAAGCTTGCCGTGACGCCGCCGGTGGTGGGGTCCGTCAGGACGGAGATGTACAGCAATCCTTTATCGGAAAACCGCGCCAGAGCGGCGCTGGTCTTGGCCATCTGCATGAGGGACAGGATGCCTTCCTGCATCCGCGCCCCGCCGCTGGCGGAAAAAATCACCAGCGACAGTTTGTTTTTCGCAGCGTACTCAATGGCAAGGGTGATCTTCTCGCCCACCGCCGCGCTCATACTGCCCATGAAAAACCGGCTGTCCAGCACACCCACTACGCATTTCCGTCCCCCAATCGTCCCCGTCGCAGTGACGGCGGCTTCCGTAAGCCCGGTCTTGCGCTGGACGGCGCGCTGTTTCTCCCGGTAGCCCGGGAACGCCAGCGGGTCGCCGGCGGGAAGCTTGGCGTTCAGCTCCCGGAAGCTGCCAGGGTCCAGGATCGTGCTCAAACGGTAATACGCGCCAATCGGCCAGTGGTACCCACATTCCGGACAGACGGAAAGGCCCTGTTCCACCGTTTTCCGCAGGCTCTCCGTACCGCACTTAGGGCAGGCAATCAGTTTATCGCCTGGGACATAATTGTCCCGGATGGCTTTCATCGCCAGCAGCCGGGCGCGCCGCTTGGCAAAAATATGGTTCATACGCTGTCCGCCTCCTTTTCATGGACCCGGCGGCTGAAGTCCAGCAGCTCTGGAAGATGATCTTCCAGGAAAGCTGTAGAGCAGCGGCCCCGGACAAAGGCCGGATGGTAGAGGATTTCATAGGAGAAATCCGCATTGGTGGGAAAGCCCTCTAACGTAAACTCTTCCAGACAGCGGCGCATTTTCCGGATGGCTTCCAGGCGGTTTGCGCCGTGGGCAAGGATTTTCGCTGCCAGAGAATCGTAGTACGGCGGCATGATGCAGCCGTTGTAGAGGCAGGAATCGATCCGAACCCCTGTACCGCCGGGGAAGTGTAAGAATTCTACTTTGCCTGGGCAGGGGAGGAAATCCGCCGCCGGGTTTTCGGCGTTGATGCGGCACTCGATGGCATGGCCCTGGATGCAGACGTCCTCCTGGGCGATGTCCAGCGGCAGGCCGGAGGCGATCCGCAGCTGCTGCCGCACCAGATCAACGCCTGTTACCATCTCCGTAACGCCGTGTTCCACCTGGATCCGGGTGTTCATTTCCATGAAATAAAAATGGCCCCCATCCAGCAGAAACTCCACCGTGCCTGCACCCTCATAGCCTACGGCCTGGGCGGCTTTGACGGCAGCTTCCCCCATCGCCGCCCGGAGTTCGGGCGTCAGGCCCTGGGCGGGGGCTTCTTCGATAAGCTTCTGATTCCGCCGCTGGATGGAGCAGTCCCGGTCGCCCAGGTGGATGGTGTTCCCATGGCGGTCGGCCAGAATCTGCACCTCAATGTGCCGGGGCCGCTCCACCAGTTTTTCCACATACAGCTCCCCGCTGGAGAAACACGCCATCGCTTCCGCCTTGGCCTCTGCCCAAGCAGCCGGAAGCGCCTCTGCGTTGTCGCAGCGGCGGATGCCGCGGCCTCCGCCTCCGGCGGAAGCTTTCAGCAGCACAGGATACCCCACTTCTTCCGCTGTCTGCAAGGCGTCTTCCACAGAGGCCGCCGGACCGGCGGAACCAGGCGTAACAGGCACGCCTGCCTTACGCATCAAATCCCGGGCGGCGGATTTTGAGCCCGCCTTCCGGATGGCGCTGCCGGATGGCCCGATGAATGTAATCCCTTCCTCCGCACAAGCGTCGGCAAAATCCGCGTTTTCCGACAGGAAGCCATAACCGGGATGGATGCCGTCACAGCCCGCCGCCTTGGCGACGGTTAAAAGGGCGTCCTGGCTGAGGTAGCTGTCGGCAGCCCTGGCGGGGCCGATGCAAACGGCCTCTCCCGCAAGATGTACATGCAGGGCCTCCGCATCGGCCTCGGAGTAGACGGCCACCGTATCGACCCCCAGCTCCCGGCAGGCCCGGAGGACCCGGAGGGCGATTTCGCCCCGGTTGGCGATCAATACCCGCTTCAGCATGGCTTATAGCGCATCAGCGCCTCGCCGAAAGCAGCCAATTCCCCATTTGCTTTCAGCACTGCTTCAATCACGCAGTCGCAGGGAGCGGGGACCTCCACCATCGTCTTCATCGCTTCCAGCAGACAGAGGGTCTGCCCTTTCTGCACCCGGTCGCCTGGAGAGACGAACGGCGGCTGGTCGGGTGCCGGCGCGGCGTAGAACGTGCCCACCAGCGGCGCGCTGACGGTGGGGCCCTCCTCCTCTTGGACCGGCACGGCAGCGAGGACAGGCGCAGGCGCGCCGGCTGCGGGGCCCATCGGGACGGCGGCGCCTCTGGATAATTCTATTGTAAAATCCCCCTTGGACAGCTTGAGGCTTTGCAGCGTCGAGCGGTCGAAGCGGGCCATCAAATCATAGAGTTCTTGGTTGGTCATAGCCAATTCCTTCCCAGTCCGGTTTTGACGTCCGCCGGACGCGGGGCCGCGAGAGGGCCATGCGTCCGGCGAACATGTTCCTGCAGCCTCACGCCTTGTGGCTGTTCAGATAGTTCACGATATCGGCCACGGTTTTGAGGTTTGCAACATCCGCGTCGTCGACCTTGATGCCGGAGGCGTCTTCCAGGGCCATGATGAGTTCCATGGCGGCCAGAGAATCCGCGCCCAGGTCGTCGGTGAGGGAGGCTTCCATCGTCACCTGCTCCGCGTCGCAGGCCAGGGTTTCTACGATAATGTCGCGTACTGCTTCAAATTCCATAACTAAGTAACTCCTTACGTTTTGTCGAAATTGCAATTATTTTAGCTAAAAAAATTTAATTAAAATAATTGAATTTATTCTACACATCGGACAGCCATTTGTCAAGGAAAAATCCGGGCCGGGATGTCAAAAATCCCAGCAAATTTTTATGAGACATTGGAGGAAGCCACAAAAAGGGAGGGTCGTCCAAAGCAAAGATTCTAGGATCGCCGGGAATGGCGAGAAGGACGTTTCAGAGAGGTTCTCCAGTGCGGCGCTGTGCCAATTTGCAAAGGAGATTTTCGTTAAGATCAACAAGAGAAAGATAATAAGAGCCGTGGAAACCGTCAAATTTAATCATTGTCCGCGAGTAGGAAAAATACTATCATTTAAAGCTGTAAAGCGTAAATGTAAATCAAGGAAGAAATCCAGGGAGAATATGGCGGTAAAGCAGCCGGCAGGATCAGCCGGAGTATTTTTCACGCAAATATACGAAACGATTTAAATGGCTAAAGCAGCGTCATGCTGCGTGCAGCCAGAAATTCCGCGCCGCTGAACCGGTCCGCTTTTGCGCAGGATTTCCGCCGCTTTTCAATACTTGGTTCACATTGCAAGGAGCGTATGTGCAGAGTTTGGCCCGTCCGGCAGCTTTGTATATGCTGCAAATTCTGCGAAAAAGATGAGAATTGCTATGAAAAAGATCCTTACCGGCATCCTTGCCCTCGCGATGGTACTGTCACTGGCAGCCTGCGGTTCTTCCCCGGCTCCGGCGGCGTCCGACACTGGAACCGACACCCCTGCCGATTCCGCTCCCGCGGCGGCAGACGCGGAGGCATACCCCGCCAAGAACATCCAAGGCACCATCATGTGGAGCGCCGGCGGCGTGTGCGACATCGTATCCCGCGCCATCGGCCTGCTGGCGCAGGAGGAACTGGGCCAGACCATTGTGTTCACCAACCGCGCCGGTTCCGGCGGCGGCGTGGCGACCGCTTACGTCGACGCTCAGGACGCCGACGGCTATGAGCTGCTGTTCGGCGCAGAGAATCCCCAGATCGCCAAAGTGATGGGCACCAGCGAGCTGGATTATGATGATTTTTATCCCATCGACCTCTTGTGCAACAGTTTCAGCGGCATCTTCGTCGCCAAGGATTCCCCCTACCAAACCATTGAGGACCTGTTCGACGACCTGCTGGCCAATCCTGGACAGCGCATCATGGCCTCCACCGGCGCCGGCGGACTGCCTGAGACCGTCTTTACCATGCTCAAGAGCATCAGCGGCGTAGAAGCAACCATGGTTCCCTTCGACGGTGAGAACGAATGCGCCACCAACGTGATCGGCGGAAACGTGGATTTCAGTATTTCCACCCTGGGTTCCATTGCCGGTTTCTACCAGTCCGGCGATATCCGTATCCTGGCTATGTTCCACAACGAACGCCTGGAAAGCTTTGATGACGTTCCCGCCATTACGGAGGTCTATGAGGAATACAATGATATCCTGCCCTGGTTCCCGTTCTACGGCGTATTTGTCAAGCAGGGCACCGACCAAGCCATTATTGACACCCTGACCGCCGCTTTCCGCAAGGCCTGCGAGGATGAGGGTTTCCAAGAGATCATTGCCTCTAACGGCTGCTTCATCATAAACATGACGGGCGATGAGGCTGTGGAATATCTGGCCAAGTATCGTGCGACGACCAGCTACATGCTCTACGATTCCGGCGTAGCGGCCATTGATCCCGCCAGCGTGGGCATTTCCCGCTGACCGCTGCAGCACCCACGGAAAAACCGTCCATAAAAAGGCGGTCCCCCACCCGCCTTTTCCGTAATTCCTGAGACCCAAGAAGAGGTGAAATGCCATGAAAAAAAGAAATTTGGAAAAGGGCGAGCGGGGGTTTGTCATCGCCCTTGGGTTTTTCGCGCTGGTCTGCCTGGCTGCATCGGCAAAAATGTTCCTCAGTGCCCCCGCCTTGTCCGGCGAGGGGACGGTTCCGCTGCTGTGTTCCCTGGTGATGCTGCTGATGGTGGGAACAGCCTGCCTGGAGATGCGCGGCTGCGGGAGCGCTTTTGAAGACAAGCTCCCCTTTGTCCGGAGGGCGAAGGAAGTGTTCCGCTTCCTGTTCCCCGGCAAAGTGGGGCTGATTGTGGTCTACTGCTTGGTTTACACAGGATTGTTGGCCTATGCGGGGTTTGCCGTTTCCACGTTTGCCTTTCTGGTTATCTCCATGCTGACGCTGAACCGCGCCAAAAAAATCCGTATCCTGGTCATTTCTGGAGTTGCAATGGTGTGCATCGTTGTTGTATTCCAGTATATCTTTCAAGTACAGCTGCCCTGAGAAGGAGGAAATACCATGGGATTTCTGGAAGCGGCCGGATATGCCGCCCAAACGGTTACAAACCCGGTGCTGCTGCTCTATCTGGCGGCCGGCGTATTCCTTGGCATATACATCGGCGCGGTGCCTGGCCTGTCGGTCACGATGGCGGCTTCGCTGTTGATTTCGTTTACTTACTCCTGGGATATGCTGCCCGCGATGGCTGCCATGGTGGGGATCTACATCGGCGGCGTATACGGCGGTTCCCGCTCCGCGATCCTGCTGAACATTCCAGGAGCGCCCGCCGCCGTAGCCACCGCTTTGGAGGGCTATCCCTTGGCGAAGAAGGGCCTTGCTGGACAGGCCATCGGCGTGACGGTCATCCAGTCTGTACTGGGGGGCTTCATCGGCACGCTGATCCTGTGCTTTGGCGCGCCCTATCTGTCGAAATTCGCCATGGGCTTTGCCCCGCGGGATTATTTCCTATTGGCCGTGATGGGCCTTCTGCTGGTGGGCAGCCTGGGCAATGAGAGCCCTGCGCGGGGCGTACTGTCCGCGGCCATCGGGCTGTTTGTGGGGTTCGTGGGGCTGGACAGTCAGACGGGGCACACCCGGTTTGTCCTGGGGCCGAACGGCTCCATGTTCCGCACCTACATGATGCTGGGCGTCAGCTATGTGGTGGTGATGATCGGCCTGTTCGGCATGTCTGAGGCGCTGATTCAGCTGCGGGACCTGTCCGCCAGGCCTGTGAAACAGAAGGCGGATAAAATCATCCCCAGTTGGAAAAACACCGTGCGGTTCATCCCCCTGACGCTGAAAAGCAGCTTGATTGGCGCGGTGGTGGGCGCACTGCCTGGCACCGGCGGCGACATCGCGGCCCTCCTGGCCTACGACCAGGCAAAGCGCAGCGTAAAGAACCCGGAAACGCCCTTTGGCGAGGGGGCGTTGGAAGGGCTGGTGGCTCCGGAGAGCGCCAACAACGCGGCCGTCGGCGGCGCGTGCATCCCTATGCTGTCCATGGGGATTCCCGGCGACGCGGTAACGGCCATTATGCTGGGCGCCATGTATATCCACGGACTGAACCCTGGCCCTTTGCTGATGACCAGCCGTCCAGATGTATTTTATTATATCATCGGCGCCATGTTCGTGGGGAATATTTTCCTGCTGCTCTTTGGTTTTACCGGCATTAAGATTTTCTCCAAGATCGTGGAAGTGCCGAAAGAAATCCTGATGCCGATCATTATCATCCTGTCCGTTGTAGGCGCATTCTCCATCAATAACTCCATTATGGATGTGTATTGGATGGTAGGCTTTGGGATCCTGGGCTACTTGATGAAGCTGTATAAGGTTCCCGTAGGGTCCGCGATCCTGGGTATCATCCTGTCCGACCTGCTGGAGCTGAATTTCCGCCGCGCTGCGCTGATGGCCGCGAACAACCCCATCCAACTGGTCATGAACATCATCACCAATCCGGTCTCCCTAGTCCTTCTGGCGTTTATCCTTGTGATGCTGATCACATCCAGCGGCCGCTATAAGCGTTGGCGCGCCAAGAAAGAACACATTTGAGCGGAGGGGCTGCAATGAAGCAAGTATCTGTGAGCATGATTGGCAGCGGTTTTGCGGCCCGGCTGCACGGGAACGCTTTCCGTCTGGTGAGCGGGCTCGAGGTCCGTCTGCGCGCCTGCTGCGACCTGCGGGAGGACACGGCAAAGGTCCTGGCAGAGGAATACGGCTATGAGGTCTGCACCACGGATTACCGTCAAATCCTCCAAGACCCGGAGACGGATGTTGTCTTTGTTTGTACGCCGCCCCGTTTCCATGCCGGCATGGCAGCCGAGGCCCTTCGGGCCGGAAAGCATGTGGTGTGCGAAAAACCTCTTACCGGTTATTTCGGCCCGCCCGGCAGTCAGGAACTGATTGGCCGGACCGTGCCAAAGCGGGAGATGTTCCGCAGCGTTCTTGCTGAGTTGGAACGGCTGGAGGCCGTGGTAAAGGAGAGCGGCAGACAGTTTATGTATGCAGAGAACTATGTCTACACCCCCTGTATCCAGCGTGCGGCGGAGTTCTTGCGGGCCAAAGGGAGCACCATCACCTATATGCGCGGCGAGGAAACCGTACAGGGTTCCCCCACTGCCGGCGCGGGACTCTGGCCCAACATCGGCGGCGGAAGCCTGCTGCGGATTGGCTGCCATCCCTTGGGTGGGATTTTGTACCTCAAGAGCGTGGAAGCGGCTGTCAAAGGCCATCCAGTCTCCGTGGAAAGCATAGTAGCCGATACGGGGATGCTCAGCGTTGGGATTCCCGAGGCGGGAAAACGGCACCTCCGCGCACGGCCCCAGGATGTGGAGGATTTTGGTATGGCAACCCTGACGTTTTCCGACAGTACAAAAGCCACGATTTTTGCCAATGACAACGTTCTGGGCGGGGTGCGCAATTACGTGGAGGTCTACACCAACGACTCTAGACTAATGTGCCGCATCACCCCAAACGACGCGCTGGAAACCTATTTCCCGGACCCGCTGGGGCTGGATGGGGTCTATATGAGCGAGAAACTGGAAGAAAAAACCGGATGGAACCGTCCTTTTGTCGCGGAGAGTTTTACCCGCGGCTATGTTGGGCAGCTTCAGGATTTTTTGGAGTGCGCAGCCGAAAACCGCCGTCCGCTGTCCGGCTTTCCTCTCGCCCGGCAGGTGGCCGAAACGCTCTACGCTGCATACATTTCGGCAGAGGAAGGGCGGCGCGTGTTTTTGTCTGAATGGAAACGGGATACGTAAACTCCGCATTGGAACAGCGTCCGGCGCGGAGCGGCACCGTCTGAATAGCATTTATGCAAATGAATGAACATGTATCGACGCGAAAGCCAAAAGGACTCCGCCTGCAAGTCTATGGACTTATTGGAAGAAACATGCTATAATAGCCTGCGTTCTTTTTTATATCCTGTTCACTTCGAAAAGGGGGAATTCTGCTATGCCAACGCCACGCGTCGCCGCTATACACGATCTCTCTGGCTTCGGCCGCTGCTCTCTAACTGTCGCCATTCCCATCCTCTCCGCTATGGGCGTCCAGTGCTGCCCCCTGCCGACGGCCTTCCTCTCCACCCATACCGGCGGGTTTGAGGGCTTCACTTTCCTGGATATGACAGAGGAAATGCCCCGGGTTTCCCGGCACTGGAAGTCCCTGGGACTCCGATTTGACGCCATATACAGCGGTTTCCTGGGCAGCGAACGGCAAATTGATATTGTAGCGGAATTTATCCAGGATTTCCGGACGGAGCGGACGGCAGTGGTCGTGGACCCGGTAATGGGAGACGATGGCCGGGCTTACCAAACTTACACCCCCGCCATGTGCGCGGGGATGACGCGCTTAGCCGAGTTGGCAGACGTCATCACGCCGAACTTAACAGAGGCGGCGTTTCTCCTTGGGCGGGGCTACTCAGAATTGCCAGGCGGCGGCGTCCGCAGCCCCCACGATGAAACGGCGCTTCGCCATTTGGTGGAGGATTTGAGCTTAGGCGGACGGCGTTCCGTGGCCCTAACAGGCGCGTCGCTGTCGCCGGGAAAGACTGGCGCCATGTGCTTCGACGCCAGGACTGGACGGACGGAAGCCGTTCAAACGGATTTCATCGTCCACCCGCTCCATGGTACGGGAGATGTGTTTGCCAGTGTGCTGACCGGAGCGCTGGTGCAGGGCCGTTCTTTAGCGGAGGCAGTCCGGGAAGCGGCAGATTTTATCCGCATCTGCGCAGAGCGGACGGTTGCCCAGGATTTGCCCCTGCGGGAAGGCGTGGATTTTGAACCGCTTCTCTGCCGCCTGATGCATCAAGAATAAGAAGAAGCCTGGAGCATGACGCTCCAGGCTTTTCGATTGCTCAAGTTCGCGTTTACGCGGCAGGGATCACCAGAACTTGGCCGATCTGCAAAGAATCGGGGTTCTTGATGATATTCTTATTGGCGTTGTAAATCACAGTCCAGCGGGCGCCGTTGCCGTAAATCTTCTGCGCAATGCGCCACAGGCAGTCACCAGACTTTACCGTGTATGTATTGCCGGGAACATTGCTGGTAGACTCAGGGGCGGGTTCTGGAGCAGGAGCGGGTTCCGGCTCGGGTTCTGGAACAGGCTCCGGTTCCGGAGCGGGAGCGGGTTCTGGCTCGGGAGCAGGTTCTTCGACAGGGGTGGGCTCCTCAGCGGGGGCGGACTCTTCTTCTGCTGCGGTGACGGTGATGCGGCCAGCGGGCTCCGCATAGGCGGCGCCAACGACGCCGTTCAGCTCCTCAGTGATGTAGTCCATCAGCACTTCATCCATGGGGATGCCCAGGTCATAATTGACGGTAGCGGCGGCAAAGGCATAATAGGTGTCGCCGCCGGCGGCCATGAAGTCGTTGGTCGCGATGGAATAGGTGTCGTTTTCATTAAACACCTTATTGCCGACCATAGCGATGGCAACGCGCTGGATGCTGTTGGGCTTATGGTAAGTAGAACCAGGATAGAGTTCACCCTCATCAAACTCCGCAGCGGTGTTGACGGTGAATTCAATGCCGCTCACCTGCGGGAAGCCACCCACAGCAGTGGGGGTGCAGTATGTAGAGGCCTCCAGGGCTTCCAGCAGTTCTGCGCCGGTGACTTTGACAATATTCAAGGTATTGCCGAAGGGCAGGACGGTATTGACGTCCTTCTTAGAGATATCGCCTGCGGCGATAGCGGCACGGATGCCGCCGCCGTTGGTAATGGCTGCGTCAACGGCTTCGCCGTTCTTTTCCGCGCCCCAGACGAGGGCGTCTGTGATAAGGTCGCCCAGGTTGGTTTCTTCGGTACGGTTACCGGGGTCACGTTCACCGTTCAGCTCGACTTCGGTTTTGGCGAATACGGTGCCGTAATCGTCGTCGATCTGTTTCTGGATCGCGGCGGCACGGGCGGCAACATCTGCGTCAGCCGTCAGGGTAAGGGATTCCATGGGGATGCTGCGTGCGCTGCCTTCGCCCAGCGTAATCACGCCGATGTTGGCGAACTTAGTACCGGTGGAAGAAACGAGGGTTTTGCCTTCCGCGGCGGTGACGAGGGTGCTCTCACCGCCGACAAAGCCCTGGGCAGGGAGGGTGGAAACGGTTTCGCCAGCGGCTTCGGCCACTTCTTCGGCAGTAGAATGGGAGTGTCCGTCAATCAGGACATCGATACCGGTCACTTTCTCCAGCAGGTCGGTGGAGCGGTTGCCGGCGGATTCTTCGTCGATGCCCAGGTGGGCAAGGCAGATGACATAATCGCAGTCCTCTGCGCGGAGGGCGTCGACCTCAGCCTGTGCGCACTGGAACATAGCCTCACCGGCAGAGAAGGTCACGCCCTGGATTTTTGCGGGGTGGGCTTTGGTGCCGGTTTCAGGAGTCGTCAGGCCAAAGACACCAATCTTGGTGCCGTCGGGAGCGGTGAAGATGGTGTGAGCGTTTTCCGCAGTGCCGTTCAGCAGCACGTTGGCGGAAACGATGGGGAAGTCGGCCTCTTTCGCCAGCTCCTGCATGTTGGGGTAACCGTAATCGAATTCATGGTTGCCGAGGGTAGCGGCGTCATAGCCAGCCATATTCATAAGTTCGATGGCCGTTTTACCCTGGCTGGCGCTGACGGTGGGATCACCCTGGATGAAGTCGCCCGCATCGAAGAGCAGGACGTAAGCGCCCGCCTCCTGGCAGGCTTCTTTCAGGGCGGCAGCTTTCGCGTAGCCGTCGATTGCGCCGTGGACATCATTGGAGTGCAGGATGACAATAGAGTTTTCCATGGTGGCGCTGTCGTCTTCTTCCGCGTGGGCGGAGACGGCCAAGGAAAACAGCATTGCCGCGGTGAGCAGCAGGGAAAAAAGTTTTCTGTGCTTCATTCTCGTACCTCCTTTTGTAATACAGGCAGACCGGACGCAAGAGACAGCCTGCCGATTAAGAGCATTATAACACATATTTGGGAAATAGATAGAGAAAAATATGCAAAAACACTAAAATTTTTTTCAAACATGAAAAAGGGCGAAAACGAGCGGATGAGGCATATTGGCTGATAGGGGGTTATTCACCCCAATCGACGTCAATGATGGTAAGGTTTTGGAACTCGACGTACTCGCTTTTCATGATATAGTCTGTTTTACCGACGCGCACTTCCTGTTCTCCGATTTTGGTGGTCATGACAGCTTCCTTGTTGACGGTAGCGGTACAGGTAAAATAGAGGTTCACATGGTCGGGGTCCTCATACCACTGGCCGTCTGGGCCTAAGACGAGGTATGGGGTTTTCTCAACGGACTCGATTCGTCCGGGGAGGCTGGTGCCGGAGGCCATCAAGGTAGAGGGGAGGTGTTTTGCGCAGTTTTCGTAGAGTTCGGCAGCGACGTTTTGGACGCGGACGGTGTAGGTAATGTTGATGGTTTCGGCAGGGGCTTCATCTGTCGACAGCAGGCGTGAGGCGCCGTAGGCGACGACCAAAAGAAGCAAGATGATTGCGATCAAATCCACAATGTTCAGTTTTCCGATACGGAATGCCTTTTTTTCTTTCATGCTAGTCCTCCATAGATAGGGCGAACGCCCAGCTTTTGATTTTATGCTTGTCCCTCTGTGGACAAAAACGTAAAGTTATTGTATAATATTTCCCGCAAATAAACAAGTGCTATTTTTCTTTGTTTCGCAACAATGTGATACTCGCGCCTCCCGGCGCGGAGCATTCGATTCAGCCATTCCCATAACTGGGAGGTTTGAACCCCCCATTTCTCTTTTCTCTCGCCAGAGAAAAGAGAAACGGGCCGTTCACGGTCCAAAGAGAAAAGAGCGCTGTAAGGTGCTGTGCTTGCTGCCGGGTTGTACCATTCAACACGAGAAGACCACACGGACTTGACTCTGCGTCTACCGCCGCTGTCGCTCTGCGGTGCCCGCTGTAGGTTGTACTTCTGCCGCTTTGT